>DASYJY010000046.1:0-10268 GCA_035995985.1 Thermoanaerobaculia bacterium
CGTCGATGTCGGCGACCGCAACATCACCTTTGATCCCGAACGACTGCAACACCTCATCAGCGAGGAATCCGACGCTCGCGATCTGCCGGTCGCCGTGCCACGCAATCGCTCGCTTGCCGCTGCGCAGCCACGGCTGATCCGAGGCCGCGAAGGTGACGTCGACGTGCAGCTTCGCCGCGATCTGCTCGGCGATGCCTTTGATGTCGAAGAAATCGACATGCCGTTTCGCATCACCCCAGAACGTTCCGATCGATCCGTACAGAACGACGCCGACACGGTGACGCTCGCGGACCTTGTCGCCATCGCGGTGATACGTCCGTCCCACTTCGAACAGCGCGCCGTCGCGAGTCCCGTACGAGCGATTGAAAACGACCGTGTCGAGCATTCCGGGCAGCAGCGACAGACGCATCGCCGCGATTGCCTCGGACAGCGCATTCGAGATCGCGATTGGTTTTTCATCGGAGACGAGCGCGTTCCACTCGGGACGAATGAACGAGTAGTTGATGACCTCGGACAGACCGCATCCGACCAGCACGTCGCGAATGGCATCCTCGGCCACGTCGGTTGCTTCGCGGCGAACATCTCCCGTGGTCACGCGCGGCAGCGTCGCCGGAACGTTGTTGAGGCCGAAGAAGCGAAGCACTTCCTCGATCAGATCCATCTCTTCGAAGATGTCGCCGCGATACGTCGGCACAGTGACGAGCAAACCGTCATGAACTTGCTCCGCTTCGAAGCCGAGGCGCCGGAAGAGATCGAGCGCGTATCCGATGCCGACGGAGCCGGCTGAAGCTTCGTGGAGCTTCTCCGTTCGCAGGCGGATCGTTTTCGGCTTCACTTCCGCGGCAACGACGTCGATCGGTTCCTCGGCGATTCCGCCGCCGCTTTCGACGATCATGCGCGCGGCTTCAGTGATCACGCCGAGCGTGTCGTTCGGATCGACGCGGCGTTCGAAGCGATACGACGCATCAGTCTTCAGTCCGAGGCGGCGCGCGGTGCGGCGGATCGTGGAAGGATCAAACCACGCGCACTCGAGCAGCACGTTCTTCGTCGCTGCAGTGATCTCCGACTCGAAGCCGCCGATGATTCCGCCGAGTCCGACTGGACGCTGCGCATCAGCGATGACGACGGTGTCGGAGTCAATCTTGCGCATCTCGCCATCGAGACTCTTCACCGTCTCGCCCGTCTTGCCGCGGCGCACGATGATGGTCTGACCGCTGACGCGATCGAGATCGAACGCATGCAACGGGTGACCGAGCGCGAGCATCACGTAGTTGGTGATATCGACGATGTTGTTGATGGGACGGAGACCGACTTCTTCGAGACGTCGCGCAACGAGTGGCGAGGAGGGCTTGACCGCGATGTTGCGGATGACCAGCGCGGTGTAGCGCGAGCACATCTCCGGCGCTTCGATTTTCACAGTCGGCGGCGAGGACGCCGCCGAGCCAGCCGGCGGGGACGCCAGCGTTCCGGCGCCTGAACGCCCAAGCGCCGCGGCCAACTCGCGCGCCATGCCGATGTGCGACATCGCGTCGACTCGATTCGTGGTGATCTCGAGATCGAAAACGGTGTCGTCGCCGTGCGGCTCCGTCGCCTCGACGGCGTGGCCGATTTCCGTCAGACGGACGCCGAGCTGGTCATCGCTGAGATCGGAAAGGTCGACGTAATCGTTGAGCCACTGGCGGGAGAACTTCATCGGGGCGGCGATTGTAGCCGATCATCTTCGTCCTCCGATTCTTCCTCGGCGCGCATCGTTTCGACGACGCGCTTCTTCTCCGGCTCCAGCAGCGACTGAATTTCCAGCGCCGCCGAACTGAGCGAGCCGGAGGTCCCGTGCTTGCCGCGGCTGCGCGAGATTCCGGCAATGGCCATGACGCCCAGGAGCAGGATGAGCGCGCCGATTCCGACGATCAGCAGCGATCCGAAGACGAGGTTCATCGGCCGAAGGAGACGCGCGCGAGCAAGCCTTCCGCCGCATCGTGCGGATTGCCATTCTTGTGCAGGACGTCATCGAGAAGCTGCTCGAAATCGTCGCGCGTGATTGTCTTGCCGATGAGCCGATCCATAAATTTTTCTTTGAGCATCGTCTCGATGCGAATGCGCACGCGCTCACGATTGCGGCGATCGAGCTCGCCGGAGGTTTGCAAATGATCAAAGTGCTTCGCGATTGCCGCATCGAGATCGCCGGTGCCCTGATTCGTCGACGCGACCGTTTTCACGATCGGCGGAATCCAGTCGCCGTGCTCCTCGACCAGCGACATCATCATCGTGATTTCCGTGACGGTGCGGTCGGCGCCGGGACGATCGGCCTTGTTGACGGCGAAGACGTCGCCGATCTCCATGATGCCGGCCTTGATAGCCTGAATGTCGTCGCCCATGCCCGGCACGAGCACCACGACATTCGTTTGCACGGTTCGCATGATCTCGACTTCGTCCTGACCGACGCCGACCGTCTCGACGAGCACGATGTCGAATCCGGCGGCATAGAGAAGATCGACGACGTCGTTGGTCGCACGCGCCAGCCCGCCGAGAAATCCGCGCGTAGCCATCGAGCGGATGAAGACGCCGCGGTCGGTGTACAGATCGGCCATGCGAATGCGGTCTCCGAGAATCGCGCCGCCGGTGAATGGGGAGGTTGGATCGACGGCGATGATGCCGACCTTCTTTTCCTGCGCGCGGTAGTACTTGGCCAGCGCGGAGACCATCGTCGACTTGCCCGCCCCGGGGGAGCCGGTGATGCCGACGATGCGCGCGCGTCCGGTAGCGGGATAGATGTCGGCCAGCAGCCGTTCGGCGCGGCCGTCGTCGCGCTCCACCAGCGACACCGCCTGCGCCAGCGCGCGGTACTTTCCGCTGCGAAGCGCTTCGGCGAGGTCATTCAATTCAGACATCGCGCGCTACCGGGCGCCGTCCGCCAGCAGGTTGCGCGCGATCACCATCCGCTGGATCTCGCTCGTCCCTTCGCCGATCGTGCACAGCTTCACATCGCGGTAGTACTTTTCGGCTGGAAATTCTTTGATGAAGCCGTAGCCGCCGAAAATCTGCACGCCTTTTTCGGTGGCACGCACGGCAACCTCGGACGCATACAACTTGGCCATAGCCGAGGCCTGCGTCACTTTCTCGCCGGCGTCTTTGATCGTGGCGGCGCGATAGCAGAGCAGCCGCGCGGCGTCGATCTCAGTGGCCATGTCGGCGAGCATGAACTGGATAGCCTGGAATTCAGAGATCGGCTTTCCGAACGCCAGACGCTGTTTGGCGTAGTCGCGGGCGGCCTCGTACGCACCGCGCGCGATCCCGACCGCGAGCGCGCCGATGGAGATGCGGCCGCCGTCGAGAACTTTCATCGCGTCGATGAAGCCGTAGCCGATCTTGCCGAGGATGTTGGAGGACGGCACGCGGCAGTCTTCCATCACCAGCTCGGCGGTGTCGGAGACGCGCATGCCGAGCTTGTTCTCTTTCTTTCCCGGACGGATTCCGAGGCGATCCATCTCCACCGCGAACGCCGTGATGCCGTGCTTCTGGTCGGACTTGTCGGTAACGACGAGAACGACGGAGATGTCGGCGTAGGTCGCGTTGGTGATGAAGTTCTTCGTGCCGTTGAGCACCCACTCGTCGCCGTCCTGAACGGCGGTGGTGCGCATGCCGGAGGCGTCGCTGCCGGAGCCAGGCTCGGTCAATCCCCACGCGGCAATCCATTCACCCGACGTTAGTTTCGGCAGCCACTTCTTCTTCTGCTCGTCATTGCCTGCGTGGTAGATGTGACCCGTTCCGAGCGAGTTATGCGCGGCCACGCTGAGGGCGAATCCGCTGTCGACGACGCCGAGCTCCTCGATCACGTGAACGTAATCGACGTACGACAACCCCGCGCCGCCGTACTCCTCGGGGATGGTCACGCCAAGCATGCCGAGGCCGCCTGCACGCTTGAAAACCTCGGTGGGAAAGTGCTGTGCCTCATCCCACTCCATCAGATGCGGCTTGATCTCGCTGAGCGCGAACTCGCGCACCATCTCCTGAATCTGTCGCTGCTCGTCGGTAAGACGGAAATCCATTCACGCTCCTCGAGATCATTAGTCCGGGGCGCGCAGCAAACCGCGCGCCGCACAGGCGGAGGAGGGATGATAGCAGGGCGGGAGGAATTGGCACTAGCGACGGGGTCGTTCGCTACAATGATGGCGATGCAACGCAAGGTAGCGACGAGGATTAGCGATGAAGATCTTCGCCAAATGCAGGCGGAGACCGGCGTCGATGTTTACGCGATCCTTGACTTGATGGCGCAGACTCCTACACAGCGATTGCGGCTGGCGATTGCAAACGTTCAGAACCTCGCCCGGCTTCATGCCGCAACCAAACGGCCTGAACTCAGAAAATGAACACGCCGGCGGCGTTCGATGCTTTTGCGATTCTCGGCGTACTGCACCGGCGCGAGGTCCAGTTCGTGGTGATCGGCGGAATCGCCGGCAACCTGTTGGGATCAGATATTTTGACAAACGATCTCGACATCTGCTTTGCGCGCGACCTTCAGAACACGCGGCGGCTCGCTGCCGCTTTGAACGAGATCCACGCGAGGTTACGAAACTTCCCTCCGGAACTGCCCTTTGTCGCCGACGAGCATGCGTTGCGACTAGGTGAAACCTTCACGTTCGAGACGGACTTCGGCCATTTCGATTGCCTCGGCAATCCGTCCGGAACTGATGGCTATGTTCAGTTGCGAAACGGAGCCGAGTGTCTCGAGATCAACGGCGTTGATACCTACGTTGCCAGTCTTCCCGACTTGATCCGGATGAAGGAAGCTGCCGACCGCGAGAAAGATCGGTGGGCGCTTGTAACGCTGCGTGCGATGCAGAAGTTACGGGAGTAGGGGGCCCTAGAGCAGCATCTTGTAAACGTCGTTCTTCCGCATTCCGAACTTCTCGGCGACCGCTTTCACGGCATCGTTGCGCCGCATGCCGCTGGCGCGGAGGCGTTCGAATTCGGCAGCGATTTCTTCGGGCGATGCGACCGTAGCGGCCGCCTTTGCTGCGGCGAAAACGAGTGTGATCTCGCCGTAGATTGATTGTCGTGGGCGCAGTTCGGCGAGGACTTCGCTGATCGTGCCGCGGAGAAACTCCTCGTGCATCTTCGTCATCTCGCGCGCGACAGTGATCTCGACGTCGCCGAGGACGGCCAGCGCGTCTTGGAGGGAGTCGATGACGCGTTCCGGCGACTCGTAGGCGATCGCCGTGTGGCCGATGTCCGCGAGCGTGCGATAGAAATCCGTTCGTTCGCCGCGGCGATGCGGCGTGAATCCGAGGAATGTGAAGGGGAGCGGCGCGATGCCGCTGGCGACGAGCGCGACGACGCCGGCGAACGGGCCCGGAATCGGTTCGACCGTCAAGCCGAGCTCGCGCGCGAGGCGGACCAAGCGGAAGCCGGGATCGCTGATGACCGGCATGCCTGCGTCGGAGACGAGCGCGATCGTCTCACCACGCGCGATGCGGTCGGCGAATCCGCGCGCCTTCTCCTCCTCGGTGTGATCGTCGAAGCGCTCGGTGGGACGTTCGATGCCGAAGTGCGTCAGGAGCTTGCGCGTGTGGCGGGTGTCTTCGCAGAGGATCAGGTCCGCCGACTTCAGCGCCTCGATCGCGCGCGGCGGAAAATCGCCGAGGTTGCCGAGGGGAGTGCCGACGATGAGGAGCTTGCCACTCATCGTAGTTCGTAGCTCCGGGCCAGCAGGATCGCCGCGGAGGCGCCGACGTTCAGTGATTCGATTCGCGGTGCCATGCGGATGGCGATCGTTCGCGCGACATTCGCGAGCGCAGGTGAAAGGCCTGACCCCTCGCTGCCGAATGCGAGGATCGCTCGGTGCGACGGTGGATCGGCAACCTCGCCTCGGGCATCGGCGGCGATCACGTCCCATCCCTGCGCTACCAACTCATCGATCGAACAATTCACAACCGGCACCGTCAGGATCGCGCCTGCGGAGGAGCGGATCGCCTTCGGGCCGAATGCGTCGGCACAGCCAGGGAGGAGGGCGACGCCGTTTGCATCGAACGCTGCGGCCAGTCGCACAATCGTGCCGACGTTGCCGGGATCCTGCACGCCGTCCAACGCGATCACGATTGATGAGCCGCGTGCGAAGAGCGATTTCAAATCAAATCGCGGACGCTCGAAAAGCGCGATCACGTTCTGCGGCGACTTCGTTTCCGCGAGCGCATCGAAGATCGACGACGAGAAATCGATGTCACGCTCGATGACTTTGATCGGCTTCCATCCGGCGGCGACCGCGTCTGCGACCTGCTTCGGACCTTCGATCACGATCTCGCCGGCATGATCGCGGATCGCTTCGCGGATGCGCTTGAACCACGGGTTCTGCCGGCTGCTGATCGTCATCAACTAGAATGCGCGCTCCTGGCGGCCGATGATACTGAAACTCATCAAAGCGACCACCGCTGCCTCCGCCGCCGCGTGGTCGGCGATCTGGACCTTCCCGAGCATCCTGCTGTCTGCATTCATCATCGCGTGGGCCGCCGAGGCCGCGCAGTTTCTGATTGCGCAGGGGTTAGCGCTGGCGATTCTGGCGTGGCTGCAGACGCTGCCGGAGTTCGCGGTCGAAGCGGTCATCGCCTGGCAGGCCGGCAAGGATCCGAGCAAAACGCATCTCGCCATCGCCAACTTCACCGGCAGTCTGCGGCTGTTGGTCGGACTCGGATGGCCGATGATCTACTTCGTCGCCGCCGCCTTCGGCTGGAAGCGAGAGCGAAAGTTCATCAGCGTTGAACTCGATGCCGAGCACTCCGTCGAAGTCTTCGGCCTTTTCCTTCCCATCGCCTACTTCACATTTATCTGGTGGAAAGGGACGCTCTCGATCTGGGACGCGATTCCGCTGACCGCGTCGTACGTGCTCTATCTCTTCATCCTCTGGAAGATTCCGCCGCGCGATGACGAAGGCGAAGCGCTCGACGACCTCGGCATCATCCCGCGCACGATTTTGAAGATGCCGCCGAAGCGGCGCAACGCGTCCATCTGGATCCTCTTCATTGCCGGCGGCGCCATTCTCTTTTTCGCCGCCCATCCGTTTCTGAATTCGATGCTCGCCATTGCCACCTCGCTCGGTGTCTCGACCTTCGTTTTCGTGCAGTGGGTGGCGCCGTTCCTCTCCGAGTTCCCGGAAAAACTGAGCGCGTTCTACTGGGCTCGCAAAGTGAAGACGGCCAACGTCGCGCTGATGAACATGGTCTCTTCGAACATCAATCAGTGGAGCATTCTCTCGGCGATGATCCCGATCCTCTTCGTCATCAGCGCCGGCGAATTGCGGCCGCTGGTTTTCGACGTGCACCAGCGCGACGAAATCCTCCTCACCATCCTGCAAAGCTTTCTCGGATTTCTGCTGCTCCTCAACCTGCAGCTCAAGATGCATGAGGCCACCGCGCTTTTCGTTCTATGGCTGGTGCAGTTCGCGGTGCCGTCATGGCGCGGCCCCATCATTTATGTATATCTTGCGTGGTGCGTCGTTGAGTTGATCCGGTTGGTGATCAGCCGGCAGGCTCCGCCGGCATGGCGCGCATTGCGCACGACGCTCGGAGAGCGCTTCGCCTGATGAGAATCGACGTCATCACCAAGCCCCGCATCCGCCTGACGCGGCGCGTCAACGAGATGCAGGTGTCGCCGACGCTTGCGGTGATGAACCGCGCGCTGGAGCTGAAGGCGCAGGGCATTGACGTCGTCGACCTCGGGCCGGGCGAGCCCGACTTTCCGACGCCACAATCCGTCTGCGCGGCCGGGAAGCGCGCCATCGACGAAGGGCAGACGAAGTACACCGCCGGCAACGGCACGAAGGCGCTGCGCGACGCGCTGGCTGCCCGCTACAACCGCCGCTACGGAACCTCGATCAAGGCGGAGAACGTGATCGCTGGCACGGGCGGAAAACAGGAGTTGTTCAACGTCACGCTCGCGCTGGTCGACGAAGGCGACGAAGTCATCATCCCGTCGCCGTACTGGGTCAGTTTTCCCGATCAGGTGCAGTTCGCGGGCGGGACTCCCGTCTTCGCGCCGGCCGATCCGCAGAATGAATTCCGGCCGACGTTCGCTGACATCGAAGCCGCAGCCACCGAGCGCACGCGCGGCGTGATCATCAACTCGCCGTGCAATCCTACCGGCGCCGTGATCGCCGAGAAGGAACTGCGGCGTATCGTCGAGTGGTGCGCGTCGCGCGATCTCTTCCTGATGTTCGACGAAACCTACGAATTCTTCGTCTACGACGGCGCGAAGCACGTCTCCGCCGGCCGCTGGTTCGACGAATATCCGGAAACCGTCGTCTGCATAAACTCGATGTCGAAGACGTTCGCGATGACCGGCTGGCGGCTCGGCTACGCGATCGCGCATCGCGAGGTCATCACCGCCGCGGGCAAAATTCAGAGCCATTCGACGTCCAATCCGAGCTCGATCTCGCAGGCCGCGGCGCTCGAAGCGCTCGCCGGCGGCGACGACGAAGTGCGCCGGATGTGGGAGGCGTACCGCGATCGCCGCGCGTGGCTCATTCCGGCCATCAACGGCATTGACGGATTGTGCTGCGCGCATCCCGACGGCGCGTTCTACATCTTTCCCGACGTCAGCGCCTTCTTCGGCCGCGGCAGCGTGCGCGACTCGCAGACGCTCACGAACTACCTGCTCGACGAAGCGCGTGTGGCGGTGATTCCAGGCGCCGCATTCGGCAGCAATGATCACGTTCGCATCAGCTACGCGACCTCGATGGAACGGCTGCAGGAAGGCGTGCGGCGGATCGGGTCGGCGCTGCGAAACCTGCGCTGAGTCCGCTGGAATCAAGCCTCCGCACCTCCCGTTACGAACCGCTGTTCAATCAAGCAACGTCCCAACTACAAGGAGAACTTGTGAAGAAAGCAACCTTTGTCATCGCGCTTGCGCTCGCCGCTCCGGCGGTGTTCGCGCAGAGCAAGCCAGCCGTCCCCGCGCCAACGGTGGACGCAGTCACAGCCACGAAAGACGCCGATCCCGTGATCATGACCGCGGGCACGGTAACAATCCACAAATCGGAATTCGAAGCGGCCCTGAAGACGCTTCCCGCCGAATACCAGGGCATGCTCTCGCAGCCTGCCGGCCGCAAGCAGTTCGCGGACGACTTCCTGCGCATGCGCCTGCTGGCGAGCGAAGGAACGAAGGCCGGCCTTCAGAATGATCCCGAGGTCATCAACCAGCTCAACCTGATGCGCGAGAACCTCGTCGCCACGGCGGAGCTGAAGAAGATCGACAGCGGCATCACGGTCAGCGACGCCGACGTGCAGAAGGCGTACGCAGACAACGCCAAGGATTACGAGCAGGTCAAGGCGCGCCACATTCTGATCGCGCCGAAGGGGAGCGCTGCCGCGCAGGCGGGCAAAGACCTCACCGACGAGCAGGCCAAGGCGAAGGCGGAAGATCTTCGCAAGCAGATCGTGGCCGGCGCTAATTTCGAGGAGCTGGCGAAGAAAGAGTCGGACGACACCGGTTCCGGCGCCCGCGGCGGCGACCTCGGCTCCTTCGGACACGGCCAGATGGTCCCTGAATTCGAGCAGGCCGCGTTCAGCGCCAAAGTTGGTGACGTGACGCCGGTCGTGAAGACGCAGTTCGGCTATCACATCATCAAAGTAGAAGGACACGAGAACACGCCTCTCGATCAGGTCCGTCCGACCATCGAGAAGAACCTCAAGCAGACCAAGCTGCACGCCGCGCTTGATGCGATGAAAGAGAACGCGCATCCGACGTTCGATGAAACGTACTTTGCGCCACCGCCGGCGCCCGCCGCCGCCGTGGTCCCAGGTCCTCCGAAAGGCGACGTGAAGACCACGCCGTTGCCGAAGAAGAAGTAAATCGATTTTCGACAAATCGAAAAGGGACGGCGCGATGCCGTCCCTTTTCGTTTGTGTGGCACAGACACTCTTGCCTGTGCTGGTGAGGCTCGGGATGCTGAACACGTCAGACGCTGCACCTGCCAAAGCACAGACAAGAGTGTCTGTGCCACACCTCTGAAACTACCGCTCCACTTCAAAATCCGCCCCGATGGACGGCAGCGCATCGTTGAAGATGATGGCCGTCTCGGCGATCGGAAAGAGGACGACGTGGTTGCGTCCCTGAAAATCCATCACGATCTCGTAGAACCCTGTGTCATTGATGGCGATCAACGTTCCGGGCTTCCCCTTCAGCTCGAGTGAGCGGCTGAAGATCGAAACCTTCGATGGGATTTCCATGGGCGCGTAGGTTAGCAGATGCCGCTACGCATCGTGCCGCTTGCCGAACAT
>DASYJY010000047.1:0-28310 GCA_035995985.1 Thermoanaerobaculia bacterium
CTGGAGCGCTACATCGAAGAGCCGCGGCACGTCGAGTTCCAGATTTTCGGCGACGGCAACGGCAACGTCGTCCATCTTTTCGAGCGCGATTGCTCGATCCAGCGAAGGCATCAGAAAGTGATCGAGGAGACGCCGGCACCGCGCTACACCGATGCGCTGCGTCAGCGCATGGCCGCGGCGGCCGTCGCGGCCGCACGCGGCGTCGATTACCGCAGCGCCGGCACGGTTGAGTTCATCGTGACGCCGGAGAACGAGTTCTACTTCCTCGAGATGAATACGCGGTTGCAGGTCGAACATCCGATTACCGAGGAGGTCGTCGGTGTCGATCTCGTCCGCGCGCAGCTCGCGCTGGCGAGCGGCGGGTCGCTTCCGTGGCGGCAGGAGGATCTTCATCAGCGCGGCCACGCCATCGAAGTGCGCATCTACGCGGAGGATCCGGACGACCGGTTCCTGCCTCAAAGCGGAAAAATCGCGTTCTACCGCGAGCCGTCCGGACCAGGCGTTCGCGTTGATGCGGGCGTGTCGCAGGAGACTGAGATCGGAGTCAGTTTCGATCCGATGCTGGCGAAGCTGATCTGCTACGCGGAGTCGCGAGACGCCGCCATCGATCGCCTCGATCGCGCTCTCCGCGACTACATCGTCCTCGGCACAAAGACGAACATCTCCTGGCTGCGGCGGCTGATCACGCATCCCGCGTTCCGCGACGGCCGCGTATCGACGCGATTCATCGCCGACCATGAGGAGTCGTTGCTGCGCACCACGCCGGACATCGTTCCCGCGATCGCGTCGGTGTTGTCGTCGATCCCGCAACGTCGCGGGATGGCGCAGCGGTCGGGCGTCGTGAGCGTGTGGGATTCAGTCGGTAATTGGGGACGCGCATGATTCCGTCGGCGAAGCCCGCGTAGGAACCGTAGAACCCGGCTTCAGCGGCGGTGCTGCGAGCGTCGACGATCTGGAACCTTCAGCGGGCTTCCCCGCTTGCTACGGTTCTTACGACACCTTCGCCATCGGTGTGGAATCGCCAGATGGCAAGCCTCGCGCATTCCGTCTGCTTCGACAGGGGGGAATGCATGGCTACCAAGAATACGAAATCGCAGAAACGTGCGCCGCGGGCGGCTGTCGCTCCCGCATCGCCGACCGATCCCGCCGCGAAGCGGAAGGCGCGGCAGGACAACAGCGCGAAGGTCGCGGCGCTCGAACCGCATCGCGAGTATCCCGACCAGCAGTTCCTCACCTCGAATCATGGAACACGCATCGAGGACGACCAGAACTCGCTTCGTGCCGGCGACCGCGGGCCGTCGCTGCTGGAAGACTTTCACCTTCGCGAGAAGATCACGCACTTCGATCACGAGCGGATTCCCGAGCGCATCGTGCACGCGCGCGGCTCGGCGGCGCATGGTGTGTTTCAGGTTTACGACAGCGCGATGTCGCTGTATACGAAAGCCGGATTCCTGACCGACCCCGCGCGCCGCACGCCCGTCTTCGTCCGCTTTTCCACGGTGGCCGGATCGCGCGGATCGACCGATCTTGCGCGCGACGTTCGCGGCTTCGCGGTCAAGTTCTACACCGACGAAGGGATCTTCGATCTGGTCGGCAACAACATCCCGGTCTTCTTCATCCAGGACGCGGTCAAGTTCCCCGACTTCGTCCACGCCGTGAAGCCGGAGCCGCACAACGAGATGCCGCAGGCCGCGTCGGCACATGACACCTTCTGGGACTTCATCTCGCTCATGCCTGAGTCAATGCACATGATCATGTGGGTCATGTCCGACCGCGCCATCCCGCGCAGCTACCGGATGATGGAAGGCTTCGGCGTGCACACGTTCCGCCTGATCAACGAACGCGGCCAGTCGCGCTTCGTGAAGTTCCACTGGAAGCCGCTCCTCGGCGTTCACTCCGTAGTCTGGGATGAGGCGCAGAAAATCTCCGGCAAGGATCCCGATTTTCATCGCCGCGATCTCTGGGACGCCATCGCCAGTGGCAACTTTCCCGAGTACGAGTTGGGCGTGCAGATCGTTGATGAGAAGGACGAGAACTCGTTCGACTTCGATCTGCTCGACGCCACGAAGATCATCCCTGAGGAGCTGGTGCCCGTGCAGCGGATCGGGAAGCTGACGCTGAATCGCAATCCGGACAACTTCTTCGCGGAAACCGAGCAGGTGGCCTTCCACCTCGGCAACATCGTTCCGGGCATCGACTTCACAAACGATCCGCTGCTGCAGGGCCGCCTCTTTTCGTACCTCGACACGCAACTCATTCGCCTCGGCGGGCCGAACTTTCACGAGATTCCGATCAACCGTCCCATCGCGCCGGTGCACAACGGGCAACGCGACGGCTACATGCGCCAGACCATCAACACCGGACGCGTCTCGTACGAGCCGAACACCCTCGGCAACGGTTGTCCGTTCCAGGCCGGCGCGACAGATGCCGGCTTCGCATCATTCGCAGAAAAAATGCACGGCTCGAAAACGCGCGGCCGGCGCAGCGACAAGTTCTTCGACCATTTCTCGCAGGCGTTGATGTTCTGGCGGAGTCAGTCCGATCCGGAGAAGCAGCACATCGTCGACGCTTTGCAGTTCGAGCTCGGCAAAGTCACCGTTCCCGCCGTGCGCGAACGGATGGTGGCGATGCTGAACCAGGTCGACACCGAACTGGCCCAGCGCGTCGCGATCGGATTGGGTTTGAAGAAGATGCCCAGGATCGACGGACCGATGAACCTCAGCTTCCCGGCCGACGGAAATCCGCGCGATTACCAGCCGAAGAAAGCGAATCGCGAAATTCAGCCGTCGCCGGCCGTGAGCATGGCCAATACGGTGAAGGATTCGATCAAGACGCGGCAGGTGGCGATTCTCGTTTCGGAGGGCAGCAACGGTGCGGCGATCGCGCGCATGGAGAAGGCGCTGATGGCGCACGGCGCGACGACGCATCTGGTGGGACGTCACGTCGGTCCGTTCCAGACAGCCGAGGGCGGCCAGTTGATCGCGGAGCACAGCGTGCTGACGGCGAGCTCTGTTCTGTTCGACGCGGTCTACGTTCCCGGCGGCGAAGCGGGAGTGCAGTCGCTGACGATGGAGCCGCAGGCGATCGAGTTCGTCGTCGATGCGTTCAAGCACTACAAAGCGATCGCCGCGACCGGAGCGGGGACGCAGTTGCTTGCCGCGGCAGGCGTGAGCGGCGCGCGTCCACATCCCGAGGCAGGACCGGATGCGGATCCGCGCGCGGGCGTGATCACCGGCGGTGACAAAGATGTTGCGAAGGTCGCGACCGGATTCACCGCCGCGATCGCACAGCATCGTGCCTGGACTCGCGGATTGAAACCGCCGATTCCGATGCCAGCGTAGGGCAGGTTTATCCGCAGATGAACGCAGATGCACCCAGATAAAATGCGAAATGGTTGGCCTGATTGATCTAGCGCAGGCATCCAAGGAGGCGGCTAAAACGCTGCAGTCGATCATCCCGGACGGTTGTTCGAGACGTGACCTCTACCCCCCGCTAACCGCGGGCAAAATCAAAATCTCTGCGCCGTTGCGGATCGGCGCGGACAGCCCGCCTACATCGCGGAAGCTGTCGCCGTCGATGAAGATGTTGATGTGGGGGCGGACTTCGCCGAGCTCGGTGACGATGCGGTCGCGGACTTTGGGGTAATCGCGTCCGAGGAGAGTGAGCGCGTCGCCGACGGAATCGGCGGATCCGTCGAGACGGACTTCGCTGCGGCCTCCGGCGAGGTCGCGCAGCGGACCGGGAATCACGAAAAGGAATGGCATCAGGAGATGTACGCGGCTTTCACCGAAACGACCGCGGGCAATCCGTCGGCGATCTCGGACCAGCGCTTTCCTTCGTCGTTCGATCCGAAGAGCTTTCCGTTGCGGGTGCCGAAGTAGACGCCGACCGGATCGAGCGCATCGACCGCCATCGCGTCGCGGAGCACTGTCTCGTAGGCGTCGTCCTGCGGCAGGCCTTTCGTCATCGGCTTCCATTTCTTGCCCGCGTTTTCGGTTTTGTAGACGCGCAGCTTCCCTTCCGGCGTGCAGCGGAAACCGTCCGACTCCAGCGGGACGATCCAGGCCGTATCCGAATTGGTTGGATGGACGCACACGGCGAAGCCGAAGTCGGACGGGACGCCGTTCGCGATGTCGGTCCACGTCTCGCCTCGATCGTCGGTGCGATAGAGGCCCCAGTGGTTCTGCAGGAACATCCGATCCGGACGCGTTTTCGACTGCGCGACTTTATGGACGCACTGGCCGAACTCCGGATGCTTGTCGGGGAGGAACTCCGCGCGAACGCCTTTGTTCGACGGACGCCACGTCTCGCCGGCGTCTTCAGTCACGTACATCCCCGCCGTCGAAATCGCCACACGCACGCGCGAGGCGTCGGCGGGATCGAGCAGGATCGTGTGGAGACAAAGCCCGCCGCCACCCGGCTGCCACTTCGGCCGCTGCGGATGATTCCAGAGTCCTTCCACCAGGTTCCACGAATCGCCCGCGTCGGTCGACTTGAACAGCGCCGCCGGTTCGACGCCGCAGTAGAGCGTGTCCGCTTCCGAGTCGCGCCCCGGAACGATCTGCCAGATGTTCTTCAGCGCGGCTTCCGCTCCCTCGGGGAAGCGCACGTTCGCGACTTTCGGGTCCGTCCACGTCGCTCCGAAATCGTCGCTCGACCGCAGCAGCGCACCCCAATGCATGCTGGCCGGGCCGGCCCAGATGCGCTGGCGTCCGAAGCGGCCGTCGTAGGCCATGCCGTAAACCGCGCTGCCGGGGAAGTACGGCCCACCCATCTCCCACTTCTTGCGCGACTCGCTCGCACGAAGAATGAACGCGCCTTTCATCGTGCCGACCAGCAGCAGGACGTCCCCTTTTTCCGGTTTGATGTTGTGAGTGACGGGCATTCGATTCTCCTGTCGATGAGCGTTGCGGATGAGGCGGGATTGTAGCCCCGTCGGGTATGCTCGCCACGTGGATGTGATTCTCTTCGGAGCCTCGGGAATGGTCGGACAAGGCGTCCTTCGCGAGTGCCAGCTCGACCCCGAGGTACATCGCGTGCTCTCAATCGGGCGGACTGTCACAGGACAGCAACATGCGAAGCTGGCCGAGATGGTCCGGGCGGATCTTTACGACTACTCGGATATCGAGGGCGACCTCGCCAGCTACGACGCCTGCTTCTTCTGCCTCGGCGCGTCCGCGGCGGGGAAGACCGAAGCTGAATATCGCCGCATCACCTACGACCTCACCATGGCCGCGGCCACCACGCTGGCGCGTCTCAATCCGGGGATGACATTCATCTACGTCTCTGGCAGCGGCACCGACAGCAGTGAGCAGGGGAGAGTGATGTGGGCACGCGTCAAGGGCGCGACCGAAAACGCAATCCTGCGGCTGCCGTTCAAGGACGCGTACATGTTCCGTCCGGCAGCGATTCTGCCGATGCACGGCGAGAGCTCGAAGACGAAGCTGTATCGCGTCGCTTACGCAATCGCGCGGCCGCTCCTTCCGCTGCTGCTGCGCCTGTTTCCGAACTACTTCACGACGACGGAGATCCTCGGGCAGACCATGCTCGACGTGGCGCGGAACGGTGCGCCGTCGCCGATCCTCGAACCGGCCTCGCTTCGGATCGCAAAACGGAACACTTTTTGATGACGGAAGGAACGCTTCAACGGCATCCAGTGTTGTTCGTACCGCGTAACAATTGGCGACGAAACATTTCGTTGCGTCGTTCGTCTCAGACACATGCGGCGCCATGCCGCACCCGCTGGCACGTCTGACGCAGCGGGGCAGCTGGCCCGCCTCCAAGATCAATCAACCGTTTCAAAGGAGCTTCAACAGTCATGAATCCAACTACCAAACGCATTCTGTCGACGATCGCGATCATCATCGCCTCCGTTGCGTTCGGAGTCGTCATCACGGCCGACCTCGGCCTGATGCGCGCTTCGCACGCACAGTCGTCGGCCATCCAGACCACCACCGGCACGCCAGTCTCCTCGGTAATCATCCCCTCCTTCGCCGACGTCGCTGCCCGAGTCATGCCCGCGGTCGTCTCGATCACGTCGACCGAAGTCATCAAGAGCAGCGATCTCCGAAAGAATCCGTTCGGCGGCGACCCGTTCGAATTCTTCTTCCCGAGTCCGGGACAGGGCAACGGTGACGGCCAGCGCAGCCCGCACGGCGGCCGCACGCCGGGGGAAGACGAGGAGCACAAGCAGGTCGCAGGCGGATCAGGCTTCATCATTTCGCCGGACGGCTACATCGTCACCAACAACCACGTCGTCGAAGGCGCCAGCACCGTGAAGGTTCACTGGGGCGCGGACGAGAACGGCAGCGGCGGCCACACCAGCGAAGCGAAGATCATCGGCCGCGATCCCGCCACAGACATCGCCCTTCTGAAGATCGACGCCGGCCAGTCGCTTCCGAGTGTTCCGCTCGGTGACTCCGACCGCATCCGCAAAGGTGATTGGGCCATCGCAGTTGGCAACCCGTTCCAGTTCGAGAACACACTGACCGTCGGCGTCATCTCCGCCAAAGGCCGCACGCTCGGCCTCGGCGATCAGACCCGTTCCTTCGAAAACTTTATCCAGACCGACGCCGCCATCAACTTCGGCAACTCCGGTGGCCCGCTCATGAATATCAACGGCGAGGTGGTCGGAATCAACACCGCTATCCGCGGCGGCGGCGCGCAGGGCCTCGGCTTCGCCACTCCGATCAATACCGCCAAGCGCCTTCTGCCGCAGCTCAAGCAGGGCAAGGTCACGCGCGGCTACCTCGGCATGAGCATTACCGACGTCAGCGAAGATGCTCGCGCCGGATTCGACCTGCCGGCCGACACGCGCGGCGCGCTCGTGCAGACCGTCGAGGCGGGCAAGCCAGCCGCCAAAGCCGGCATCCAGCAGGGCGACATCATCGTCGAGGCTGACGGACATCCCATCACGAGCAACCGCTCCCTCATCGACTACATCTCGTACCTCCCGGTCGGCAGCAAGATCAACCTGACTGTCATCCGCGGCGGCAAGCGCCAGACGCTGACCGCATCAACGATCGAGCGCACGCTCGAAGCCGACAAGGCAGACCCCGAGAAGCAGCCGGAGGAAGTTGCGCCGGCTCGCAACAAACTGGGAATGTCCGTGCAGGAACTGACGCCGCAGACGCGCCAGTCCTACGGCATCGCCGACAACGTCACGGGCGTCGTGGTGACCGGCGTGAAAGAAGTCTCCCCGGCCGGTGACGTCCTCAACGAGGGCGACGTCATCAGCGAAATTGCGGGCACGAAGATTTCGAACCTCGCGCAGTTCCGCGCAGCGATCGATCGCCTCAAAGGCGGCCAGATCGCTCGCATGTACGTGACGTCCTCGGGACGCGGCGGCGCGGCCCTCTCCGGCTACCGCTTCATCCACGTTCCCTAAGTTCAATCACATCGACAACAAAAGCCGGCGAGCAATCGCCGGCTTTTTTGTTGGACAATCGCCGTCGTGGAAGACCTCATGCGCCGCGCCCTCGACCTCGCCGCGCGCGGCCGATACTCCGTCAGCCCGAATCCGATGGTGGGCTGCCTCATCGTACGCGGCGGAAACGTGATCGCCGAAGGGTGGCACCACCGCGCCGGCGAACCGCACGCCGAAATCGAAGCGCTGCGCGGTATCGATGCGCGCGGCGCGACGATGTTCGTGACTCTCGAGCCGTGCAATCACCACGGCCACACGCCGCCATGCGCCGACGCGATCATCGCCGCCGGCATCACGCGCGTCGTGATCGCCATGCGCGACCCGCACGAACTCGCCGCCGGCGGCATCGAGAAACTGCGCGAGGCCGGTATCGAAGTCGAGATCGGAGTTCTCGAACCCGAAGCCCGCAAACTGAACGAAGTCTTCATCCACGCCTTCACGCACCACCGCCCGTTCGTCGTGCTCAAAGCCGGCATGACCCTCGACGGCAAACTAGCCGCCGTCACCGGCGAAAGCCGCTGGATCACCTCGGAAGCGTCGCGCCAGAAAAGCCTCGAGCTCCGCGAGGAGTACGACGCCATCCTCACCGGCGGAGGCACCATCCGCGACGACAACCCTCAACTCACGCGCCGTCTCGGCCTCGCATCAACGCCGTGGACGCGCATCATCCTCGACCGCCGCCGCATCGTCCCCGCTGACGCCACCGTCCTCACCGACGGCGGCGCGACTCTTCACATCACGGAGGATGTCCACCTCGACGCACTCCTCGCCGATCTCTACACCCGAGGCATCCACTCGCTGATCGTCGAAGGGGGATCGAGCGTGCTCTCCTCATTCATTCGACAGCAGGTCTGGCAAAAGATGATCGTCTTCATTGCGCCGATGGTCGTTGGCGGGGCGGAGGCGCCATCGATTTTCAGTGGGGGAGGCGTGGCGAAGTTGGCGGATGCGTATCGATTTCGGTTTGAAGGGGTGGAGATCGTCGGTTCTGACGCAGTGCTACTCGCGTATCGGTGAGTTCATTGCCAACCACTGACATGATCATGAATATCGCGGCCACCGTCGCTCTAGTGATCGTTGGGTTGATTTTCAGCATTTCGTTCGTTCGATTCCGAATGGTCCAGCGCCGGCAAATGGCGGAGAAGATGTTTGCGGATCGCTATGGAACGTGCGTTCTTTGTGCGTCTCAGCCGTTCGCTCATGCAACGTGGATGTTAGGAATGGCCGTCGCGAGCCGCGAGCCCAATCGCGTTTCCGAGCTCGAACAGCTGGTGGCCCAGTGTGACTGGGATCGCGCATCAATGATTCGCGAATTCGAAGGCAACGAGGACGAGGTTGAATACGTCGTCATCAGATGTCCCACGAACGATCAGGTCGCGCTCAAGAAGATTCTGTCGCCGGCTGAACTCTGGTCAAACGATTACATGCTCGAAGACATACTCCTCACTCCCGACGATCAACATCGACTGGATGCACTTGCTAACTCGAAATGGAGTCTCCTCCAGGCGTTTCGGCCCTAAGAAGGTCGCCGCGGTAGAATCGCGAAATGCATAACGAGTTCACATCCGTCATCGAGCAGGACGGCGAATGGTTTGTCGCCTACTCGCCTGAGATTCCGGGCGCGAATGGGCAGGGCCGTTCTCCCGACGACGCTCGCGAAAATCTGGCCGAGGCCATCGCGCTCATCCTTGAAGATCGCCGCGAGGATGGATTGCGCGGCGTGCCAGAGGGTGCAATCCGCGGCACCGTCGTGGTTCAGTGAAGCAGAGAGAATTACTGCGGCATCTTCGGCGGAATGGCTGTTTCCTGAAGCGCCAGGGCAAGGAACACGAGCTCTGGTGCAATCCGCAGAACGGCCGGATTCAGGCCGTGCCGAGACACATCGAGACTCCGAACTCTCTTGCCCGAAAGATTTGCCGGGAACTCGAAGTGCCCGAACCGTAACCGCTGCAAACTCCTATCAACCACCATGTTCACCGGCATCATCAATCACATCGGCATCATCGAGTCGCTCGACACTTTCGAGTCGGGCGCGCAACTGCGGCTGCGTGCGAGCGATGAGACTCCATTCGTTCGCGGCGAGAGTGTGGCGGTGAATGGCGTCTGTCTGACTGTTTTGCCCGACGATGACGGAATGCTGGTCGCAGACGTTTCAAACGAAACTCTCGAGCGCACGACGCTTGGTTCATTGACGAACGGTGCGCGTGTCAACGTCGAACGGGCGATGTCGCTCGGCGAGCGGCTTGGCGGGCATCTTGTGCAGGGACATGTGGATTGCGTTGGTGAACTGATCTCGGTCAAAGCCGAGGGGGAGTTCGCCGTGTATCGATGGAGCGTGCCGGCGGAGTATGCGGAGCTGGTGGTTGACAAAGGATCGATCGCTGTCGATGGCGTTTCGCTGACGGTTGTTGAGCCGGATGGCGCAAACTTCGGCGCTGCGCTCATCCCCGAAACATTGCGTCGCACCAACCTCGGCGATGCGAAAGTCGGAGACCGTGTGAACCTCGAGCTTGACATGATCGCCAAGTACGTTCGCTCGCTGGTGGCGCCGTATCTCGCGCGGTGAGACGCGCATACACTGTGGCGGCGTGATCGTTTACAAGAAAACGCCGCATCTGCGGCTCACGCGGGCGCAGGTGCCCGAGGGGCCGTATTGGGCTGCGACGACGATCGCGCCGTACAGTGCGCGCCGCGCCGCGCCGATCGCGATCGACTACATCGACCTGCGCGCGTCGTGTGCGGAACGATTCGAAGTGGCCGTCTGCGAGAACGTCCGCGACGATCTGGAGCGCAGCACGGCGCGGCATCCGCTGCATGCGCCGGTGCTGATCGACGCCGCCGAGTTCGCGGAAGTCATCTTCAGCCGCGGCGAAGAAGCGCTGCAGTTCGCAGCGGAGCAGCAGGTTGCGGCGACGCAACTCATCTCCACGCGTGGCGCGATCCCGAAGTTGATCGCTGACGACGCCGTGATCGCGATCGCCGTGTGGCCGCTGGAGTTCGATCGCATCGACGCGCTTTTTGTCGACGCGAAAGAGCGCGGAGTGCGATGGGGCATCGTCATTCCGATCATCTTTCCGGTCACGACCGATCTCGTCGCGGTCGCGCAGCTTGCGGAGCTGGCGAAAAAATACGGCGCATCATTCTTCGCCGGTGTGCCGATCGAACTCGACGCCACGGCGCGCAACGCGCTGGCGCGCACGCTGACCGGCGACGGCAGCGAAGAAACCTACGAGATGCTCTTCCACGCAGACCTCGGGCCGATCCGTCTCTCGACCGAGCGCCACATCGCAGCGTTGGCCGCGGAGATGGGCGCCGCGGATTTCATCGTCCCGCCGCGCTGGGATCGTCCGACGAATTGGAACGCCGCCGTGCTGCTCACACTCACGGCGACGCGCATCCTGTCGATGAATCATGACGAGGAGCTGGCGTGGCGTCTGACGCGATCCGCAAAAATCGTCGCGCTGCTCGAGAAGCCGATCGAGCGCGTCGCGCAGGCCGCCAGCCTCTCCATCATCGACTCGCTCGACGAGATCAGCGTCGACCTTCTGACGGAGTGGCTCGAAAGCGGCAGGTCCAGCTTCGTCGGACACATCGAAAAACAGTGGCGCTTACGAAGGGACAGCGGGGTTTGATGAAGCCCAGCCGGAGCCGAGCGAGGCTTGAGTGCTTCCTTGAATCCTACCGGGAGAGCGGCAGGATAGCAGAAAATTCCAAAACACAAAGAGTTTGTTAAGTCCATGACAGAACCTGGGAGCGCGGGCGTTCCGCCCGCTGAAAAACCGCCGCGCAAGATCCCCGCACTCGCGCTCCTTCTCACGGCGCTGGCGATCGTCCTCGTCTTCATCGCGGCTGCGGCCTGGTTCATCGCGCACCGCATCGAACAGGCGGCCGTGCGCGCCGTCACCCGCAACGAAGAGACGGTCGACCTCGGATCGCTCGTCACGCGCATCCGCGATCTCAATCGTCTCGAAACCGCGTCGATGCGCGTGGTCAGCGTCAGCACGATCCGCCAGACGTACGATCTGATCCCGAACGCGCTGGCCGGCGACGAACTGACGCTCTACTCCGCCGGCGACGTCATCGCCGGCGTCGATCTTTCGCTGCTGAAAACTGAGGACGTATACCGCCAGCCCGACGGCACCGTGGTCGTCCATCTTCCGCCGCCGCAAGTCCTTCTGTCGCGGATCGACAACCGCGCCACGCACGTCATCGACCGCCGCACCGGCGTCTTCCGGCGCGCCGACGTCGGCATGGAAGGCCGCGCGCGCCAATTCGCGGAACAGAACATCCGCAACGAAGCGCTGCGAAAAGGAATCCTCCCGCTCGCGCAAACGAATGCCGAAGCGCGCATCGCCGGATTGCTGCACACGCTAGGCGCGGCGAAGGTGCGGTTCGATGTGACGACGGCTACAGCTCCGCGCTGATCTATGCCCGCGCAACAATGCCTGAAAGGCGATCACGCCGGGCGGTACAGCATTCGAATCAACGATCAATATCGCGTACGTTCCGTTGGGAGCAGAACAGGCCTACGAAGTCCGTGTCGAGGATTATCACTAGAGATTCGAGCTGGCTCGGACCGGCCATTCCGCCCGGCGAGATCCTGCTCGAAGAGTTCCTGAAGCCGCTCGGCGTCGGCCAGGCGGACGCCGAGCGCCGCCTCGGTGTTTCGTTGAATCGGTTAAACGAGAAGGCGTCGTAGCCACGCCCGCCACGATCCTGCCACATTGCAGCCGCGGCTTCGCCGCTTCGCAGCGATCGTCACGTCATTTTGCGGATTGATCCTCTTCGAGTTTGAGGAGATGACGATGGCGGACTGCACATCACAAGTTGGCAGATTAGCGCGTGCTACCCTCCGGCGCATGAAGCGAATTGGTGTGATTCTTCTTTTTGTGTGCGCGGTTTCCGCGCATGCGGCGGACAAGCTGACGATCGTCAAGGCGGGGCCGGTGGGCGAGATTGCCAACCTCGCCGAGGCGAATGAGATTCGGATCGTGTTCAACGAGCCGATGATCGTCGTTGGCAAGATTCCGAAGGTTCTTGCCGTGCCTTGGTTTCATGTCGCGCCGGAGATCAAGGGGACGTTTCGCTGGTCGGGGACGGCCACTCTGATTTTTACGCCCGATCCGAAGACGCCGTTGCCGTTCGCGACCAAGTACGACGTCACCATCGATGCCGATGCGAAGGCGGTGAGCGGGAACGTGCTGGGGAAGGCGTATCGCTTCTCGTTCACCACGCCGACGATTCAATTGCTGCGGACCGATTGGTATCGCAAGGATGGCAAGTACGACGGCGCGATCGTCATCGCGCTCTGGTTCAATCAGCCGGTCGATGGGGAGACGCTCGGGCCGCATCTCAAGCTGCGCACGGTCGGGCATGAATTCAAAGCGCCGGAACTGCCGGCGCGCGAGCGGTTGCAGAAGCTTGAGCGCCAGCAGGTGGAGGCGTTCGATGCGAAGGTGGCCAAGGCGCAGGCTGCGGCGGCCAGCAATGGACAGCCGGTGCTGTCGTTCTTCGCGATCGATTGGGACAAGAAGCGCTACAAACCCGCGCCGGAGCTGGTCGTCGTCGAGACCAAGCCGGGAGTTCCGCCCGATACGCATCTCCAGATCTTCATGGACGACGCGCTCGCGAAGCGCACCACCAACGTTGCCACAGGCCGCACGCAGACGTTCACGATCGAACTGAATCCGACGTTCTTCGCCGACAGGATCGAGTGCGTCACCGAGTGCGATCCCGACCGTTACAACCCGATCCATTTCCGCACGCGCACCGGCGTGCCGTTCGCGAACATCAAGAAGGCGGTCAGCGTCATCGACGTCACTGATCCCGCGCACGAAACGCCGGTCACGGCGGTCGTGAAGAAGCGCGATGACGACGAAGAGAGCGATTCATCAACGGTCAGTCTCGACGAGCTCGGATACTCGCTCCATCCCGCGCACACGTACGCAGTTCGCATCGACCCCACGCTGACCTCCGAATCGGGACAGGTCCTCGGCTACACCTGGATGGCAGTCGTCGAGTATTGGCACAAGGCCGCGTACATCAGCTTCGGCGATGGCCATGGTGTGTGGGAGTCGAGCGGGGGGCCGACGCTGCCGTTTTACGCGCGCAACTTCAAGAACGTCACGCAGTGGATGACGCCACTGACTGCCGATCAGCTCGTACCGTCGATCGTCGAGCTGCAGAAAGAAAACTTCCGCAAGGTGCCCGACACGCCCGGCGTGCAGCGCAAGCTCGCGCCGCAGGCGGACGTGCTGCAGTCATATGGCCTGAATCTGAAATCCGCGTTGTCGGGTATCGGCAACGGAATCGTCTGGGCAGTCATCAAGCCGGGCGACGAGATCGCGAAAGCGAAGCGGTACTCCGAGGACGTCGCAGGCACCATCGTGCAGGTCACGAACCTCGGCATCTCCGTCAAAGACTCGCCGCAGAACACGCTCGTCCTCGTCTCGCGTCTCGACACCGCCGCGCCGGTCGCGGGCGCGAAGGTTTCCATCCGGACGATGGACAACAAAGTCTTCTGGACCGGAACGACCGACGCGAACGGAATCGCGATCGCTGCCAACACCGACCTTCGCATGGACCGCCACGCGAAAAACGCGGCGGGCGAAGAGGTTGAGGAAAACACGTGGGAAGCGCTCAGCGGCATCCACTTCGTGGTCACCGCCGAGAAAGATGGCGACACCGCCTACGCCGCGAGCGATTGGAATGAAGGGATCGGTCCGTGGGACTTCGGATCCAATTTCGATCTGAGAGAAACGCAGCCGCTGCTTCGCGGCACGATCTTCACCGACCGTGGCGTCTACAAGCCGGGCGAAGAGGTCCACGCGAAAGTCGTCCTGCGCAGCGACACGCCGAAGGGCATGCAACTGCTGGCGGCAGGAACCGCCGTCGATGTAGCCGTCACCGACTCGCATTCGCAGGAAGTCGACAAACGCACCGTCACGCTCAACGGATGGAGCAGCAGTGAGTGGACGTGGACCGTGCCCGCCGACTCAGTCCTCGGCGATTACACGATCAGCGCGAAGGTCGCATCGCAGCGCCTCGAGGCGGGCGGCAACTTCCTCGTCGCCGCGTATCGCCGCCCCGAGTTCCGCGTCGACGTCACGCTGAAAGCGCCGACGTCAATCGCCGGGACGAAACTCAACGGCACGATCGTCGGCAAGTACCTCTTCGGCGCGGCGATGGCCTCGCGGCCTGTCGCGTGGACCTATTCGAAAGCGCCGATCTACGACGTGCCGCACGCCATTCGCGAGCGGTATGCCGAGGGGCAGTGGGAGTTCCTCGGCGAAGACTGGGAACATCGCCATAACGGCGAAACGATCTCCACGAAAACGCAGAAACTCGACGCGAAAGGCGAGTTGAAGCTGTCGCTCGAAACCGATCGCGAAGCGGGCTGGCCGTGGACCTACGAGCTCGAAGGCAACGTCACCGACATCTCGCGCCAGCAGATCGCCGGTCGCACATCGTTCCGCGTCGATCCCGCGCCGTGGTACGTCGGCGTGAAGACGCCCGCGTATTTCGCCGATGTCGCCAAAGGCGTCGACACCGCCATCGTCGCCGTCGCGCTCGACGGCACGCTGACCGCGGATGTCAAAGTCAGCATCGACCTCCATCGCATCCAGTGGAACTCTGTCCGCGAATCGACCGGCCACGGTTTCTACAACTGGACCTCGGAACGCAAAGAGCTCGACGCCGGTCATTTCGACGTCACCACCGCGGCCGCGCCGGTGCCGCTGCACATCCCGATCACCAACGGCGGCGAGTACCTCATCATCGCCACGGCGAAGGATGCCGAGGGGCGCTCGACGACGACGCGGACCTGGTTCTACGCCGTCGGCGGCGGCTACACGGCTTGGGAACGCTACGACCACAATCGCATCGAGCTCGTGCCGGAGAAGAAGACGTGGAAGCCGGGCGAGACCGCGCGAATCATGGTCAAGTCGCCGTGGGAGCACGCCACCGCGCTGCTCACCACGGAGCGCGAAGGCGTGCGCACGTGGAAGACGTTCGAGCTGACCTCGACGCAGACGACCGTCAGCGTTCCGATCACCGAGAAAGACATTCCCAACCTCTACGTCTCGGTGCTGCTGCTGAAGGGGCGCACGAAAGAAGGCGTGGAGGACGAGAGCGATCCCGGTAAGCCAGCCTTCCGCCTCGGCTACACCGCCATCAACGTCGAAGACGCGACGAAGCGGCTGAAGGTCGCGGTCAAAGCGAATCGCGACGAGTACCGTCCAGCGTCGAAGGCCCGCATCGAAGTCGACGTGAAGGATGTTGCCGGCAAACCGACGCAGTCCGAGATCACGTTGTGGGCTGTTGATTATGGCGTGTTGTCGCTGACCGGATATTCGACGCCGGACGTCCTGCAATCGATCTATCTGGAGAAGGCGCTGCAGGTCGTCAATGAAGACTCGCGGCAGAAGATCGTCAGCCGCCGCGTGCTGACGCCGAAGGGCGAGACGACCGGCGGCGGCGGCGGACGCGATGCTGGACCTGGCGTGATCCGCAAAGACTTCCGCGTGCTCGCGTTCTGGGTCGGGTCGGTAGTTACCGATTCGAAGGGCCACGCGAAGACCGACATCACGTTGCCTGAGTCGCTGACCACGTATCGAATCATGGCTGTCGCGGGTGACAAAGCCTCGCGCTTCGGCTGGGCGCAGAACGAGATCCGCATCAACAAGCCGGTGCTGCTGACGCCGACGTGGCCGCGATTCCTCGCGGTCGGCGACAAGGCGTACTTCGGCGCTGTCGTCCACTCGCAACTCAAGCAGCCGGGCAAAGCGACGGTCACAATCAAGTCGCTCGATCCCTCGGTCATCGAATTCGCGCAGACCACGACCTCCACGATCGACGTGGCCGCGGAAGGAACCGCCGAGGTTCGATTCAACGCCGAGGCGAAAGCGGTCGGCAGCGCGCGCATTCAAACGACCGTCTCACTCAACGGTGAGAAAGACGCGTTCGAAGATTCGCTCCCGGTTCGCATCCTCGCGCCGACGGAAACCGTCGCCGCGTACGGCGAAGCGAAGCCGAACGCGAAGGAGACGCTCGTCGTCCCGCAGGACGTCGTCCCCTCGGCCGGCGGACTCCACGTCGAGCTCGCGTCGACCGCGATGGTCGGCCTCGCGGAAGGCGCGTCGTACCTCATCACCTATCCGTACGGTTGCGCGGAGCAGCGTTCGTCCGCCGCGATGGCTCTCATGCTCGCCGGCGACCTCGGCGAAGCGTTCGCGCTCCCGGGCATCGACGCGAAGAAAGCGAAATCGATTGCGCAACAGACCATCTACGAGCTCTACAAGTTCCAGTGCAGCGACGGCGGTTTCGCCTTCTGGGCCGGCGAGTGCAACCGCGAATCGCCATACCTGACCGCCAACGTGCTGCACATCATGCAGCGCGCTGAGAAGCTGAAGTACGACGTCAGCAAAGACGTGATGAAGCGCGGCTACGACTTCCTCGACCTCGACTTGAAGGAGAAGCGTCCTACGAACGAAGGGTGGTGGCCGGCGTACACGGCGTGGCAGTCCTTCGCCGTGAAAGTGCTCGTCGAGGGCGGCCGCAACGAAGACAGCCACCTCACGCGGCTCTACTCGTACGTCGATCACATGCCGGTCTTCGGCATCTCGTATCTGCTCGACGCGATGATGGCCAAAGGCGAGAAAGGTCAACGTGTTGACGATCTCGTCCGCCGTATCAACAACTCCATCCTCCCCGAGGGCGGCACCGCGCACGTCGAGGAATTGTCCGATCCCTACCTTCTCTATTTTTGGAATTCGAGCATTCGCTCCACCGCCATCGCCCTCGGAACGCTGACGCGTCACGGCCAGAGCGAGCAGCTCGTCAAGCAGATGGTTCGCTGGCTCATGCAGAAGCGCTTTGAAGGGCGCTGGGGCAACACGCAGGAAAACGTTTGGGCGATGGAGTCGCTCGTCGACTACTACCGCAAGTACGAGAGCGAGATCCCCGACTTCACCGCCGTGGTGAAGATCGGCGACGACGCGCTGGCGAACGATTTATTCAAAGGCCGCAGTACGCAGGCCAAGAACCACGACGTTCCAATGCTGCAGCTTCAAAAGCACGCCGCTGCCGTTCCGGTCACGTTCGATCGCCAGGGAACCGGCACGCTCTTCTACATGATGCGTCTCCGCTACACGCTCGCCGGACTGCTGCACGATGGCCTCGATCAAGGCTTCAACGTCGAGCGGAAGTACTCGAAGAAAACGTTCAAGGCCGGCGATCTGATCAAAGTCACGCTGCGCATCCGCAACACGAAGGAGAGGATTTTCGTCGCCGTCACCGATCCGATTCCGGCGGGCACCGAGCCGGTGGAGTCGTGGTTCGCCACGACCGCGACCGATCTGGCCGAGGCGCAGGCGAAGGACAACACGCCCGGCGACTGGACGGCGTGGTGGAAGCACGGCGGCTTCGATCACGTCGAGCGTCACGACGATCGCGTCACGCTCTTCGCCACGCGCTTGAGCGAGGGCGTGCACGAGTTCACGTACATGGTCCGCGCCACGACGGCGGGCACATTCGTCACCTCGCCGACGACCGCCGAGGAGATGTACGAGCCCGAAGTGTTCGGCAGAACGGCGAGCGAGGTCGTCGAGATCAAGCCGTGATCAAGCAACGCGCAACGGAGCGCTGGCGTCTCGCCGGCTGGCTCGGCGGCGTCCTCGCCGCCGGGCTGCTGGCGGTCGCGCTGTGGGTGAGGCTCGGTCCAATCCCGACGATCACGCCCGACACGACGCCGACCATCGTCGATCGCAACGGCATCGTTCTTTACGAGCCGTTGTCGTCGACCGGCACGCGCAACGAATGGCTGAACGACGTTCCACCGTCGATTGCCAACGCGACGATCGCCGCCGAGGATCGGCGGTTCGAACAACACCTCGGAATCGATCCGATTGCGATTGTGCGCGCGGTCCTTCACGACGTCATGAGACTCCGCGCAGCCGAGGGCGGATCGACGATCACGCAGCAGGTCGCGAAGATGCTCCTCGGCAATCCGCCGCGCACGATCGCCGCGAAAGTGCGCGAAGCCGTCATCGCGCTGCGGCTCGAGCATCGCTACACGAAGCGCCAGATCCTCGCGCTCTACGTCAATCTCGCGCCATACGGCGAACAGACCATCGGCATCGCCCGCGCCAGCCGGCGCTACTTCGCCTGCGCTCCGGACGAGTTGACCATCGCGCAGTCGGCGTGGCTTGCCTCGCTACCGCAGCGTCCATCGACGCCGCGCCGCGCGCTGGCGCGGCAACGCGTCGTACTCGCTCGGATGAAAAAACTTGGGAGCATCAACGCCGCCGAATATCGCGACGCCCGCAACGAGCGACTCTCGCTCGATCGCGGACTCCAACCGACACTCGCGCCGCATTTCGTCGAACGCGTCCGCGCCTCCCTCGGACCAAATGCTCCGCGTCGCATCCAAACCACACTCGATGCAAACCTGCAGGCCAGTGTCCGCGGAATCATCGCCGCCGAACGCGCCGAGCTTCTCCGCCACGGCGCGCACAGCGTCGCCGTCGCGGTGCTCGACAACCGCACCGGCGAATGGCTGGCGTGGGAAGGCTCGGGCGATTACTTCGGCACCAACTTCGGCGGCGCGATCGACGGCGTGACGACGTTGCGCCAGCCGGGATCGACGCTGAAGCCATTCACCTACGCGCTCGCATTCGAACAGGGATTCACGCCCGCGACAGTCCTGGCCGATGTGCCGTCGCACTTTCCGACCGCCGAGGGAGGCGTGGTGTACACGCCGCGAAACTACGACGGCGGCTATCGCGGACCGCTGCGCGCGCGACTTGCGCTGGCAGGATCGGAGAACGTGCCCGCGGTCGCGCTGCTGTCGAAAGTCGGACCGCCTGCGCTGCTGCGTTTACTCCGAGGCGCTGGGTTCCACGATCTGACGCGCACCGCCGACTACTACGGACTCGGGCTCACACTCGGCGATGCTGAGGTAACGCTCGAACAACTCGTCACCGCGTATGCGACGTTTGCGCGGGGAGGATTGAGCGTTTCGCCGAGGATGATTCGCGCGGCTGCGCCGCTGAGCACAGACAAGAGTGTCTGTGCCACATGCGGCGCGCAAAGTGGAGGCAAGGATGCCGCCTCTGCGTCTGCCACCGGCAGGTGTGGCACAGACACTCTTGTCTGTGCTCCGGCCGAAGCCGCAGCCCCAGCTCCTCGCACGGTCTCCGCCCGCACCGCCTTCTGGATCACCGACATCCTCAGCGATCCCAAAGCTCGCGAATTCATCTTCGGCCGCGGCGGCAATCTTGAGTTCCCCTTCCCCGTCGCGGTGAAGACCGGCACGTCGCAGGCCTACCACGACAACTGGACCATCGGTTACACGCGCGCCGTCACCGTCGGTGTCTGGGTCGGCAACTTCGATCGCACCGCGCTCCGCAATTCCAGTGGCGTTACCGGCGCCGGTCCGGTCTTCCACGCGGTGATGCTCGCCGCGATGCGCCGCGCAGGCGGCAATGACGAGACGACGATCGTCGATCGTCCGGACGATCTCGAAGAGCAGCCGATCTGCGCGTTGTCGGGACTTCGTCCGTCGACGTCCTGTCCGTCCAATGAAACGGAATGGCTCCCGCGCGATGCCGTCGTCGAGTTCTGCGCGTGGCATCACGCGAGCGGAGTTTCCTGGCCCTCGGAATATCGCGAATGGGCCGCCGCGCGCGAACGCCGTTCCGGAAACGCGCCGCGCGCAACGGTCGCGCGCGACACCACTTTCCGCATCACCAGTCCGTCAAACGACACCACCTACCTCGTCGATCCGACGCTCCATCGCGAGTTCCAGGCGCTCCACCTTCGCGCCACGCACGACGCAAGTTGGATCGTCGACGGCAAGCCCGCCGCGCGCGAATGGCCGCTGCAAACGGGACAACACACGATCGTGGCGACGAATGGGCGAGGCGAGCGGGATCGGGTGTTCATCACGGTTCGGTAGGCGACAAGAGAGCGAATGTTGAATGTTGAATGGTGAAATGTTCAATGTTGAATGAGGAGAGCGGCCGAGCCGATTCGCCGGAGCCCATTCAACATTGAACATTCAACATTCCGCTTCTAGAAGCTCCTGGCGCGCCCTCTGCTACGATCCGCTCAATGTCCACTGACCTCCTCGGCATCGGCATCGCCGGCACCTCGCTCACCGATCTCGAACGCCGCATCCTTCGCGACAATCCGCCGTACGCCGTCGTCATCTTCGGCCGCAACATCGGCGAGGCCGAGGAGTTTCGCGAGCTGACGGCGGAGATCAAATCGCTTGCGCCGTCCGCGCCGCCGCTGCTGATGATCGATGAGGAGGGCGGCCGCGTCGATCGGCTTCGCCATCTCATCGCCGGTCTGCCGAGCGTGCAGGCATTCGCCGAAGGGGCCGAGCCGGTGGAAATGTCGCGCTGGAGCGGACGCGTGATCGGAATGGCGCTCCGCTACTTCGACGTCGAGGTCGATCTCGCACCCGTCGTCGACATTCGCGGCGACGCTCCACCGAAGGGTTTGGAGCGCCGAACGTTTGGCAGCGATCCCGGCTCCGTCGTCGAGCTCGCCGGTGCCTTCATCGGCGGACTCCACGAAACCGGCACCGCCGCCTGCCTCAAACACTTCCCTGGCATCGGCCTCGGCTCCGGCGATCCGCACTACGGCGCGACCGTGATGAACCTTTCACGCCACGAAATGCTCGCCCGCGATCTCGTTCCATTCGCGAAGCTCGGCAACGAAGCCGGCTCGATCATGATCGGCCACGGCACCTATCCGCAGATCGAGGATCCCGAGACGCCCGCCACGCTGAGCCGAAAACTGAGCCACGATCTCCTCGACGCCATCGGCTTCCACGGTCTCGCCGTCAGCGACGACATGGAGATGCACGCCGTCTCCGACCTCGGCTCGTACGAAATGCTGGCCGAGCGCGCCCTCATGGCCGGCAGCGACATCGTCCTCTTCTGCAGCCACATCGAGCGCGTTCCCGAACTGCAGCGCGCGATGAAGCATCTCGGAGAAACCAACAGCGCCGTCGCCGCGCGCGTGTCTGAGGCGCATCAAAAAGCGCAAGCGTTCCGAGACCACATCGCGCGACTGCGCGCCAACGCCATCCCGCCCGCAAAGTCATTCGACGACGTCATCGACGAAGCAATCCGTTTCGTAGCCAAACTCGAAGAAACCCGCCCCCACCGCGAAGTCTTCATCCCCGACTCCGAACGCCGCAAGCAGGGACGAACTCCTGGAAAAGGCCGTACCGGCCGCGAAGAGTGGACGTAGTTGTCAGGATGACAATTTCCGCGGCACGATCAGCACCGCCGCCGCGCCCAACATCGCCAATCCCGCTCCCGTCCAGAATGCCGCCCGCGGCGCGATGTGCTGGTAGATCTCGCCGAACAGCACCGTCCCGGCGAGCACGCACAAACCATTCGAGAGGTAGTAAATCCCGAAGCTCTTCCCTCGCGCTTCGGCCGGCACCAGGTCGCTGATCCACGCCCGTTCCGCCCCCTCGGACAACGTGAACGGAATCGCGTAGAGCACGAACAGCACGACGAAAAACAGCAGCGAATGCGCGAAGGGAAACACCGCGTAGATCACGGCATACGACGTCCAGCCGCCGATCAACAGCAGCCGCCGGTCGATGCGATCTGACAACGCTCCCGCACGCGTCGAGAAGAGCGACTTGATCACGTGATGTGCGGCCCACAACGCCGGCAGCATCGCCGTCGACACGCCCGCCGCATGCGCCTGCAGGATCAGAAACGCATCGCTCGAATTCGCCAGCGAGAAAAGCGCGACCGCGGTGATGGCGAGATAGAAATTCGTCGGGAGTTTGCCGTCTGTCGTTGCCGCCTTGCCGGCTTTGTGCGCGTGCGGTTCCTCGCGCAGAAACAGCATCAACATCACCACGCCGATCGCGCCCGGCCCCACCGCGATCATGAACAGCGTCCGCATCGGAACGTGAATCACGTTCAAAAACAACAGCGCCAGCAACGGCCCGATCACCGCCCCCGTGTGATCGAGCGCCCGCTGAAAACCGAAGGCCCGGCCCCGATCCTCAGCCGGCGTGACGTCCGCGATGATCGCGTCACGCGGCGCCGAACGGATTCCTTTTCCTGTCCGGTCGATCAGCCGCGCCGTCAGCACCGCCGGCCAGCGTCCCGCCACCGCGATCAGCGCCCGCGATGCCGCCGCGAGTCCGTATCCAATCACCACCAGCGGTTTGCGCCGCGGCAGTTTGTCGGACATCGATCCCGCAAAATACTTGAGGATCGACGCCAGCCCGTCCGCCGCCCCCTCGATCACGCCGACCGTCACCGGCGTCGCGCCGAGGACGGAGGTGAGAAACACCGGCAGCAGCGGATAGATCATCTCGCTCGCCGAATCATTAAGGAGCGAGACGAGGGCCAGCAGACGTACTTGCGGCTTGAGTGCGGCCATGCGAAAACCGATTTCACCACGGAGGCACAGAGGACACGAAGAAATTCGTCTCTGTGATCTCTGTGCCTCTGTGGTTCCACTAGAATGCGCCCGCCAAGAGGAGCAATGCATGTCTGACATCAAAAAGGTGGGCGTTCTCGGCTGCGGCCTGATGGGCTCGGGGATCGCTCAGATTGCCGCGCAGGCGGGGTACGAAACCGTCGTGCGCGAAGTGGAGCAGAGGTTTCTTGACAAGGGTCTCGCCGGCATCGACAAGTCGCTCGGCAAGTTCGTCGAGAAGGGCAAGCTGCAGGCCGCCGATAAGGACGCATGCATGTCGCGATTGAAGGGGACGACGAACCTCGACGACCTCGCCGACTGCGACATCGTCATCGAAGCGATTATCGAAAACGCTGAGCTGAAGAAAGAGACGTACGCCGCGCTCGACAAGATCGTGAAGAAGGACGCCATCTTCGCCTCGAACACGTCGTCGCTGACGATCACCGAGCTCTCAATGGCCACCGCGCGGCCGAAGCAGTTCGTCGGCCTGCACTTCTTCAATCCAGTTCCGCTGATGAAGCTCGTCGAAGTCGTGCGCACGATTCTCACCAGCGACGAATCCTTCGACCGCGCCTTCGCCTTCGCCAAATCGCTCGGCAAAGAAGCCGTGGCCGCGCGCGACAACTCCGGCTTCATCGTCAACCGCCTGCTCGTCCCCTACATCCTCGACGCCATCCGCGCGTACGAGGAAGGCGTCGGCTCGATCGAGGACATCGACAAAGCGATGATGCTCGGCTGCGGCTACCCGATGGGCCCCTTCACCCTGCTCGACTTCGTCGGCCTCGACACCACGTACTTCATCACCGAGGTCATGTTCGCCGAGTATCAGGAAAAGAGATTCGCCGCGCCGCCGCTGCTGCGCAAAATGGTCCTGGCCGGCCGCCTCGGTCGCAATAAAACCGGCACTGGTTTCTACGACTACTCGTCCGGATCGCCGATCGCGTTCGACAAGGTGAAATGATGTCCTACGAAAATCTTGAAAACGTCAAAGTCGAAGTCCGCGATGGCATCCTCTACGTCACCATCGATCGCCCCAAAGTCCTCAACGCGCTGAACGGCCAGACCGTCGAAGAGATCTACAAAGTCTTCGCCGAAGGCCGCGACGACGCGAATGTCAAAGCGGTCATCGTCACCGGCGGCGGCGAAAAAGCCTTCGTCGCCGGCGCCGACATCAATGAGCTCGCGCAGAAGACTCCGATCACCGGCAAAGAGACATCGGAACGCGGCCAATTCATCCTCTCCTACATCGAACGCTTCCCGAAAATCGTCATCGCCGCCATCAACGGCTTCGCCCTCGGCGGCGGCTGCGAACTGGCCCTGGCCTGCCACATACGAATCGCCTCGGACAAAGCGCAAATCGGCCTCCCCGAAGTAACGCTCGGAATCATCCCCGGCTACGGCGGCACGCAACGAATGGCCCGTCTCCTCGGCAAAGGCAAAGCGCTGGAACTGATCTGCACCGGCGACCGCATCAACGCCGCCGAGGCCGAAAAGATCGGCCTCGTGAATCGCGTAGTCCCCGCCGACCAGCTCATGACAACCTGCGAAGAGATGGCGAAGAAAATCGCGTCGCGCGGACCTCTCGCAATCAGAGCCTCAATCGAAGCCGTCAACAACGGCCTGAACATGTCGTTCGAAGAAGGCCAGTTCCTCGAAGCCACCCTCTTCGGCCTCCTCTGCGCCAGCGACGACACGAAGGAAGGAATGCGCGCGTTTCTGGAGAAGCGGACCGCGAATTTCACAGGGAGGTAAGAGGCACAGCGACTGAACGCGTCCCGCCGTCACGACGAGGTCCTAGACCGTGCGGGCGAGCCATCGCTCCGTTTCCGAGGCGCCGGGATGTTCGATGCGGCGGCGCACTTCGAGCGCGCGGGTGAACGCGCGTTGCGCAAGGGCGAGTTCGCTGTTGGCGAAGTACGCCTCGCCCCAAGCCTGTGCCGCGTCGGCTTCGCCCCAGGCGTATCCGCAGTCCGGGTGCGCGGCGAGGTCGAGTGCCTCCCGCGCCGCCTGGATGGCCTTGGGCGCATCGGGCCAGGCCAGCCGGATGCGAGCGAGCGCGATGAGCAGCTCGATTCGCAGAAGGCCGTAGCCGCAAGCCACCGCGTGGAGCAGACCGGTGTCCGCCTCGCCGAGGGCGGCTTGGGTGTCGCCGCAGGCGAGCAGGTGTCGCGCCGCGAGGAGGTGCGCTTCGATGATGTACTCCATGTCGGCGGTCCGCGAGGTCCACGCGCGGACCGCGTCGAGATGGGACGTTGGGTCGCCGTCCTCGGCGAGGTCGATACGGGCCAGCAATGCGTTGAATCGAGGGAGGTCCTGGTTCCCGCCATATTCACGAGCGCTCGTCAGACCGTGGTCCGCTAGAGCGCGGGCCGCGGCCAAATCACCTAGGTCGAGGTGATGACGCGTGTGTTGCGAGCCTCTTATCGAGTACAGTGGCTCGCCTTCCAACTCGGTTGCGGAGGCGAAGTCGGCGCGCGCCGCGGCTACATCACCAAGCGCATGCGCGACGATGGCACGAAAGCCTAGCGAGTCTCTCTTCTCAGAGTTGTCTCTTGCTTCCTCGGCTTCGTTTATGGCTTCGCCTGCGAGCTCCCCCGCTTCGACGATACGGCCGAGGTCCAACGCTACCCAACTAGAGTTTTGAAGTCCGGTCGATGTCTCCTTCGGCTCGGCAAGCGACTTCACCCAGAGGTCGTCGAGCCGTCGGATCGCTTGTGCCTCGGCCAGCCGACCAAGCTGTCTAGCGAACAAAGAGAGAGCGTTGGCAAGAATTGACCGCTCACGTAGTGCCAATGTCACGGCGAGGTCCTCAAGACGCCCCGTCGCGCTAAACGCCGCCAGGATGCGGTAGCCCCGCTCATACTCGCCGAGGACCCGCCCGAGATGTTCGTAGCTCCCCAAACCGTACCAGTAAAGTTCGAACGCCTCCTGCTCCCGCCCCGCCAGTCGGGTGGCCTCGATCACGCGTTCGTACCGGTCGAGAGTGGTCTGATCGCTCGGTTTGGTTTCAGGACGCTTCTCCAGTCCTGCCCCGAGGGCTTGTGCTACCACATCGAAGACCTGCCCGGTCGGGCAGCCGAGCAACTCGCGGAAGCGCTCGCGTAGGAACGGATGTGCGGTCCATGTGACCGCCTCGGCGCTGCTGTATTCGAAGACAAGTCCACGCGTCCGGAGACTCCCCAGCAACGCGACGAGACGTGGTCTCGCGTTCAGAAGAAGACCGGCCACCTCGCCGCCGGCATCGAGCAGCACGCCGAGCAGATCGATCGTCACCCCGCGAGGGAACACGGATAGCCGTGCCAGCAGCTCCCGCTCTTCCTCCGGCAGCCGCTGCGCGTAGTAGGCGAGCACTCGCGCGAGCTTGGCCGCCCTCGGGTCATCGCCACTCACCGCGTCAAGGTCGAACTCTTTGATTGCATCGATACGACCCCCGGCAAAGAAGTGGAGATAGGAGCCAAGCACCGCCACCGAGAGCGCATGGTTGCCTACCTGGGCCGCCGCCGCGCGTAGCGCTCCATCGTTTCCGCCCACGCCCCAGCCCCTCAGGACAGCTACCGCCGCCTCCGGCGAGAGGTCGTCGAGAGGGGTGTCGCGATATCCCCGGTTCGTCCAGTCCTGGAGATCGACCAGTGGATATCGGGAGGTCACCAGCGCCCGCGCCCGTCCGAGGCCGGCGGCCATGGCCCGAAGGAGGAGTTTGAGAGTGTGGTCCGACAGCTCGCCGCGCACCCTGCCGCCGCCGGCATCTTCTTGCACGCGCTCCAGCCCGTCGAGGACGATCAGGTGCGGCCGCCCGTCGCGCAGTCCGCGTTCGAGCCGTTCCAAACGCCCCCCCGCCGGGCCTTCATCCTCGCCGAGAAAGAGGTGATTGCACTCGCGCAGGAAGGCATCGGCGTCGGGCTGTTCGTAGAACGACCAGACCAGCACGTTCGCTTCGCCGGGCTTCATGCTGGCGACCACCCGCTCAGCCACCGCCGTCTTGCCGGTGCCTCCCGCCGCCACGAGAGACCACACGCGGTCGGGAGAGGTCAGGTCAGAAACCCACGTGCCGAGATCGCGGACCAGTTCCTCGCGGCCATGAAAATGCGGCGCAGGCTGGAGCGCATGGACGACGTAGATCTCGCCGCGCTTCTGGGCGCGGGTCGCTGCCGCCGGTGCCTTTCCGCGTGTACTCAACGCGACGGCGATCTTGCGTCCGAGGTCATCCGCGGTGGTGAAGGCTTCGCAGACGAAGGTTGCGCGCAGCCAAGTCTTGAATTCGAGCAGCGCCTTGATACCCGCCGCGACCTCTGCCACGCGCGCGGGGTCTGCGAGCACGGTGGGATCGGTGAGAAGGTCCTGCTCTTTTTTCTCGGTCCATGGGTAGTCGTCTGCCACGATCCAGACGAGCACGTCCCTGCCTGCCGCCTTGGCCGCCTCCACTTCCCGCCGCGTGATGCTGCCCAGCCCTTTGTCGGGGACGAAGCCGTTGCGGTGCGCGACGATGCAGACCACCACGTCGGACTCCCGAGCCTTGCGCTCACACTCGGCCACCGGCTCGCCGGGCAACGGGCCGAAGCGCTCCATCACCACGGCCTCCTGCGACATCCGCAGGATCGTGTCGTCGGCCACCTTCCGGTAGGTCACCAAGTCTTGCGCGGTCGAGGAAAGAAAAACCTTCATCTACGGAGGAGTGACGCCACCGCGGATTCCCCTACCCACGTCGCACCAATGCGCTACCAGACTCCCACACCCGAGGGCTGACGATTCCTGCTGAACACGTAGCCGGGATAGTCGTCGCGCGCGGACGCGGAGGCGGAGAGGTCGATGTCGACTGTTGCGAATGGCCATTCGGGGGTGGTCAGGGCGAGGACGTAGCCGGAGGGATCGATAATCCATCCGACGCCGCCGCAGGCGCCAGTTGGATCGACGCGGTTGGATGAGAGGCTGAAGGCGCCCGAGCGCACTGCGGCCACCACGCCTATCGACAGCCACTTGGCCGTCGTTGCGGCGGCGGTTGCGCGGGGCGACAGGATCATTTGCACGCCGCGCGCGGCGTAGGCGGCGTAGGTTTCGAGGGCCCACAGCTCGGTGCAGATGTTGAGGGCGAACGAGCAGTCGCCGGCGTGGTAGTCGGGGAAGTCGGAGTCGCCGCGGTCGAACCAGCGCGCTTCCCAGTTGCCCGGTTCGTCGGGGAGGTAGAACTTGCGGCGCAATGACGTCAGGGCGGACGGGGACCAGTGGAATCCTTGATTGAACGGGCGGCCGTCGATGGTGATGGGACGCGTCCCTATGACATGCGCGGCGCGCAACTCTGGGAGACGATCGCGCCAGACGTCGCTGAGCGACTGCGCGGCGGTCCAGCGGGCGGCGTCGAAGGTTTCGTCTTGCCAGACCGGCTCGACCATTGCGAACTCCGGCAGCAACACCAGCTCGGACGCGT
>DASYJY010000048.1:0-22720 GCA_035995985.1 Thermoanaerobaculia bacterium
CGCAGACAAAATCTCCTTATGACCGAATTCGAATCACCGCCGGATGCCGAGGTCGAAGAGCTTTGGTCGATTGAGGCCGATCGGCGGTGGCAGGAGATTGAATCGGGCACCGCGCAGACCATTCCGTGGGAAAGGTCCGCGCGCGATTGTTTCGCCGCGATTGACGCGCGTTGTTGCGATGACCAAGAGGGAGACGGTTCACGCGGACGGGCGGAGATCTCTGTGTCCTCTGCGCCTCCGTGTTGATCGAACCTCGTGCAGAATGTTCGGATGATCCACTTCGAGGGGAGGCTCACGCCGGAGATCTACCGCCGGGCGCTCGATGTTTCCGGCCGGTCGATGCCGGTCGTCGCCTGGATGATGATTCTCGTCGCCGTCATCGGCTTTTCAATGGCGGACCTCTCGCGGCCTGACTTCTTGGGAGTCCTGTCGTTTCTGGGACTGCTTGGGGTATTGCTGCTGATAAGCCCGAGGACCACGGTGAACCGGATATTCGACACCGACCGCACGTTCGCCGATCCGGTTACCGGGGATGCCGACGAGCAAGGCGTCCGGATGAAATCGACACATGGAGGAGTCGATCTCCCGTGGACGCTGATGCATAAGGTCGTGGCCACTTCGAAGGTGGTCGTGCTCTACCAGTCGGCCAGCGTCTTTCATGTCCTTCCTCGAGAATTCTTCGCGGACGAAGAGTCGTGGCAGGGCGTCGTCCAGCTTGCTGCGGCGGTGCCGTCGGCCGCGAAACCCTCGCCGCGTCCGACACACATGCTGCTGCTTTGGATCGCCATCATCATGGTGATGTTCGTGGTCTGGACTCTCTTCAATCCGACGTAGCGTTGAGCGCGCGATTGAGGAGAGAGACGGTTCACGCGGAGACGCGGAGAGGCGGAGAAAGGCGGAGCGAACATGACTTCTTTGGGACTCCCCGAGCTGATGGTCGTTCTGAGGTTGTTCTTCTGGATCGCGCTGCTTCTTGGGGTTTATCGAGACGCTTCAAGCCGAGGGATGAGCGCTGGCTTCTGGATAGCGATCATCTTCGTTCTTCACCTCCTCGGTTTCATCGTGTACCTCATCGCGCGCGGGATGAAGCCTTCGCCGCGGTGACCTCCGCCTCTCCGCCTCTCCGCGCGAAACCGTCCCCGCTACAATACCCACCAAAATTTGAACACCTGAGGGAGGCTTCCAATGAAAAGTGTGGCTGTGATTCTGATCCTTGCTGCTCCGGTTGCGTTTGCGGCGGAGGTGAAGGAAACCGTTCATGTCGTCATCACCGGTGGGAAACATGCGGGGACGTATGACGGGAGTACGGACCGAGGGGGCTGTTCGGCGGGGATGACCGGGAAGGGATCGTTCGGGAATCAGTATTCGCTGCCGAAGGAGAACGATCCGAAGGTGTTGAACAGCGTCCAGATCATCGTGCCGGATGCGAAGGCGGCGGCGAACGGGACGCACAACTTCTTCCTCAATGTCGCGTTCGGACGGATCTTCAAGCGCGACGCCGAGTACAAGGTCGAGACGGAGAAGAAGAGCGGCACCGGGACGATCACGGTGCACGACAAAGGATCGACGGCAACGATCAACTTCGACGCGAAGACGGCTGATGGAGTGCATCTCGTCGGTACCGTCGACTGCAAGAGCGTGACGCGGGCGCAGTAAAGGTTTGTCACGCGGAGAACGCGAGGACGCGGAGAAAGGCGGTGTTCTCCGCGCCTCCGCGTCTCCGCGTGAAACCGCATCCCTGTTACGCCGCACGCAACAGTAGCGAGACCACTTTGCATCTGGTGCACGTTGTGCCCGGAGGCGGCGCGTGGCCGCTCGCAATCGCGACGTCCTCTTCTTTGGCTTCCACTGCCGGCGGGCCTCTCCGAAGCGGCCGTCGATGCGGTGAAGCAGTGGAACTTCAAGGCCGCCACGTTAAACGGCGAAGCAGTCGACGTAATCTTCAACCTCACCGTCAACTTCAAGCTCGACAAGCCGCCTGATCCCGAGCCGCACTAACGGTTTTCTCCGCGCTCTCCGCCTCTCCGCGTGAACGTCTCCCTGTAGAATTCGCGCATGACGATCGACCGCAGAGGATTCCTCGGATACGCCGCCCTCGGTTCCGCACTGGCGCTGGCCAAACCGTTCAGCGCCATGGCGCAAAGCACGTCGAATCCGGAGCTTGAAGAGATCACGATCGGCGAGTTGCAGGATGCGATGTCCGGCGGACGCTGGACGTCGCGCGCGATCGCCGAGCGATACCTCGGGCGCATCGATGCGATCGATAAGCATGGGCCAATGGTCAACTCGATTATCGAGTTGAATCCCGAGGCGCTGGTGATTGCGGATGCGATGGATCGCGAGCGGAAGGCGGGACATCTTCGCGGTCCGCTGCACGGCATCCCGGTGGTCATCAAAGACAACATCGATACCGCCGATCGGATGGCGACTTCCGCGGGATCGCTGGCGCTGGCCGAAAACCGCGCGGCGCGCGATGCGTTCATCGTTTCGCGTTTGCGCGAAGCCGGCGCGGTGATCCTCGGCAAGACCAATCTCAGCGAATGGGCGAACTTCCGCTCGACGCATTCAACGAGCGGCTGGAGCGGCCGCGGCGGACTGACGAAGAATCCGTATGTCCTCGACCGCAATGCCTGCGGCTCTAGCTCGGGGACGGGGACGGCGATCGCGTCGAATCTCGCCGCGGTCGGCATCGGGACCGAGACCGATGGCTCGGTGGTCTGTCCGTCGTCGGCGTCGGGATTGGTCGGGATCAAGCCGACGCTGGGCCTCATCAGCCGCGCCGGCATCATTCCAATCGCGCACAGTCAGGACACCTCGGGCCCGATGGCCCGGACTGTCCGCGACGCGGCCATCCTCCTCGGCATTCTCACTGGCACCGACGAGCGCGATCCGGTGACGGTGTCGAGCCGGACGAAAGGTCACGCCGACTACACGCGCTTCCTCGACGCCGACGGGTTGAAAGGCGCGCGCATCGGCGTGGCGCGGCAGTACTTCGGATTCAACGACGCTACCGACAAGCTGATGAAGGACGCCATCACGCTGATCAAGTCGCTTGGCGCGACGATCGTCGATCCCGCCAACATCGCTACGAACGGCAAGTTCGACGCGACTGAAAACGACGTGCTGCAGTACGAGTTCAAGACCGACATCAACAAGTACCTGGCGAATGCGCCGGCGTCGGTGAAGTCGCGCACGCTGGCCGATCTGATCAAGTTCAACGAGGAGCATCGCGCCGAGGAGATGCCGTACTTCGGTCAGGAGATCTTCGAGCAGTCGGAGAAGCGCGGGCCGTTGTCTGAAAAGAAATACGTCGCCGCGCTGGCGAAGAATCATCGGCTCGCGCGCACCGAGGGGATCGACGCGACGATGACGAAACACAAAGTCGACGCGATCATCGCGCCGACCGGCGGGCCGGTCTGGGCGATGGACCTCGTCAACGGCGACCATTTCACGGGTGGATATTCGTCGGCATCCGCGGTCGCGGGATATCCACACATCACGGTTCCGGCGGGAATGGTGTTCGGACTGCCGGTGGGGCTGTCGTTCTTCGGCGGTGCGTGGAGCGAGCCGGCGCTGATCAAGTTCGCGTATGCGTTCGAGCAGGCGTCGAAGGCGCGGCAGAAGCCGAAGTTCCTGGCGACGGCCGGCCTGTCATCCTGAGCCGCCGAAGGCGTTGGAGCGCGAAGCGCGGAACGCCGGAGGACGGTCGAAGGACCCCCTCACGTGGTAACCCGGAAAGGGCGGTGGGCGGGAGCGCTGGCGTCCCGCGCCTGCTTTCTGTGACGTTTCGCGCGATTGAACTTGCATCCGCGTAAACGGTGGCGGCGAGACGCACGCCACGCAGCCGGCGAGGACGCCGGCGTTCCGCGCGCCACCTTTCCGGGTTAGCACGTGGGGGGTCCTTCGACCGTCCTCCGCCGTTCCGTCGCTTCGCGACTCCCGGCTGCGGCGGCTCAGGATGACAGTGATGACAGCGCTACGGCACCGGACAAATGCCTTGCAGCATTTGCAACGCGAATGCGATCGCGATTAACGCGATGAAGGCGGCGTAGAAGGGGAGGAGGCGGCGTCTCACGTGAGTTCAACACCTGGGAGCGTCGTGACGAATTCCGCGCCGAAGAATTTCGCGGGGGTGAATGCGCCGGGACGTTTCGGCGAGGCGAGGAGTTGCTCGACTGCGGTCAGCGCGCTGATCACCGTGAATGCGTAGCCTTCCGGCGTCGTCATCGTCATCGTCACTTCGCGTTTACCGTCGCTGACGCGTCCCCACAAATACGTTCGTCCGGCGGCGCGTCGCGCTTCGTCCGGACCGGTGCGGCGGTTGGCGAATGTTTGGAGCAGTCGCTTGATCGGTGTGATGCCGAGGAGCGGGAAGAATGGGCGAAAACGGCGCATGCGTGCGATCGATTTCGGCGATGCGGCGGTGTAGACGCGGATGTTCGGAATGCCGGTGGTGTGAAACGCGGTGGAGACGTCGCCCCACGGAATGGTCATGGCCATGCGCGACGCGATCGAGAAGGGGATTTGCTTCGCGTCATATGCCGGCGGAACGCTAATGATTTTTCCGTCGCGGCGGATTGCTCCGCCGTCGCCGATGCTTTCGATCATCGTCTTCAGCGTGCCGCGGCTGATCTCCGCGCCGGGCGAGTAGAAGGCGAGCTCCAGCTCCGTTGCACCAGGAAGCCGCGCGGCGAGCATCTCGCCGAGGCAGTCGGTGGGGACGACGTCGAATCCAACGCCGGGGATGAGCGTGACGCCGGCGCGGGACGCGTCATCGTTCATCGACATGATCGATTCGAACACGGGGATTTCGCCGGTAATGTCGAGGTAGTGCGCGCCGGCGTCGATGCACGCGCGCACCATCGGTGCGCTGGTGTGGACGAATGGACCGGCGCAGTGGAGGACTGCGTCGACGCCGTCGAGTTGCGGCTTGTCGAGCGGGAACGCGCGTGCTTCGAGTCCTAACTCTTTCGCCAGCGGCGCGAGTTTTTCCGCGCTGCGTCCGGCGAGGATGGGCTTGTGTCCGCGGCGAACGGCTTCGCGTGCGATCAATTCGCCGGTGTAGCCGTTCGCGCCGTAGATGAGGAACATGGTCAGTGAGTGTGGCACAGACGAAGAACCGTAGAACCACAGAGACACAAAGGACACAGAGGAATCTCTCTGCTCTGTGTCTCTGTGGTGAATCACAACTGCGGCCGGAAAAAGCTCGCGAGTTTCTCCTTCGTCTTGTCCAGCAAGCCGCGGCGAAACCATTTGCGCAGTTTCACTTCCTCGCACTTCGCCAGATCCGCGTGGAACATCGTCTCCATCTGCGCGGCAACGTCGTCGTTGTAGATGTTGATGTTTACCTCGTCGTTCAACCGAAAACTGCGGTCGTCGAAGTTCGACGATCCGATCGTGCTCCAGGCGCCGTCGACCACCATCGTCTTCGCGTGCATCATCGTTGGCTGGTATTCGAAGATGCGGATGCCGCGGCCGAGTAGGCGTTCGTAGTGCCAGCGGCTTGCCTGGCGGACGATCGGGACGTCGGTGAACTCGCCGGGGACGATCACGCGCACGTCGACGCCGCGACGCACCGCGCCTTCCAGCGCGCGCGTCGTGTCGGCGTCGGGGACGAAGTAGGCGTTGCTGATGTAGATCGACTTCACCGCGCTGACGATCGAGATGATGTAGAGCAGCTTCACCGTGGAGCTTCCCTCGGTCGGCGACGATTTCAACACTTGCGTGAGGTGCGGCCCGCACGGCGCGAGCGGCGGAAAGTAGTCGAGTCCCGTCAGCAGTTCGCCGCGGCTTTTGACCCAGTTATCCATGAACGCCGACTGCATCTGCGTCACCACCGGACCTTCGACGCGCGCCACCGTGTCGCGCCAATGGTTCTTCGCGTCGGCATCGCCGAGCCAGTCGTCCGCGATGCCGACGCCGCCGGAGAATCCGATGCGTCCGTCGACGACGAGCAGCTTGCGGTGCGTGCGGTGATTGAGCGTGGACATCGTGTACCAGCGCAGAGGGTGATACCACTCGACGTCGATGCCGTTGCGAGCCATGAAGTTGACGAGCGATCGCGACATCTGCGCGCTGCCGACGGCATCGAGGATCACTTTGACCGCCACGCCCGCCCGCGCCTTCTCCGCCAGCGCCTCGGCGAATTTGCGTCCGATCTCGCCATCCCAGTAGATGTAGAACTCGAGATTGATGGTCCGCTTCGCGTCGCGGATCGCGGCGAGCATCGATGGAAAAATCTCGATCCCGTTTTTTAGAATCGTGACGAGATTTCCCTCGGACATCGGCGATCCGGTGAGCGCGTGCATCGTCTGCAGGAACGCCAGGTCGCGCACGCCGAACTGGTGCTTCATGTGGTAGCGCATCGGCAGCTTCCGCCGGATGATCGGCAGCGGCGGCCGGTGCGGATAACGCGGCGGTTTGTTTTTGCGGAAAAACATCAGCGCTTCGAAGCGATCCAGATGATGAGGGCAACCATGGCGGCGGCGATGAGAAGTGCGAAGCCGAGGATGATGACGAAAATACCGATGGCCGCTCCGGCGATCGCGCTGAACGATCGCGGCGGACGCGTGCGGTCGCGATGCAGGATCAGCGAGTTGAGGTTGATGACGTTCTCTTCGAAGAGCCAATCGAACACGGTGCCGGCGATGGGGATGGAGCCCAGGATCATGTCGAGGAGGATGTAGATGACCATGCGCAGGATGCGTGGCATCGGCACGCGATGCCGCAGCGCGCCGACGATGATCCACGAGGAGAGCAATGCTCCGATGATTTCTCCGACGCCGGGGATGAGGCTCAATCCCGCATCGAGGCCGACGCGCTTCTTCGTTCCGGGAACGCGGACCGCTTCGTCCATGAGGTAGGCGAAACGCCGCAGAACGACGAGATCGGGCGGCAGTTTCTCGTCCGATTCGAGTACTTCCGGGATCAGCGGTGCAGGCATGCTCATCGGTAATGCGTCAGTCGTGCCGGTGTTCTTTTCGGATCACCAGCTTCAGGCCGGACCAGGTGTCGTCGACGGCGCACACTTTCACATCAACGTATCCCATCGGCAGCGCCACCTCGCGGATCACATCCTCGGTGATGTCCGTCGCGACTTTCGACGCTTTCTTCGGCCAGGAGATCCAGATAGCAGCGTCGTTCCGGATGGCATGACGCCAGCGGCGAAGTTTGGCATCAAGCTCGGACGCCGATTTCGTGAAGAGATGGATAACGTTGACGGAATTGGTCAACTTCTTGACGAACGTCACACCGTCAGGCAGCGGCGCGAGCAGCGTTGCGTAATCGTCGGGCGCGCCGTCAGTGAACACTTTCGAGCCGGCGTTGATCCCCAGCTTCTTCGCCAGCGGTGTTCCCGAGTATCCGGCCATGCGCCGCGATTGTAGCGAGCGCGGCGCGCACGCGCTCGATGACCGCACTCCAATCGTCGGGCCGCTGTTGCCGGAAGAGACGCATGGTCGGATACCACGGCGAATCGTCGCGATGCTCCATCCACCGCCAGTCGGCATCGGCCGGGAGGAGCGTCCAGGTCGGGACGCCGAGGGCGCCGGCGAGATGCGCGGGCATGGAGTCGATGGTGATGACGAGGTCCATGGCGCGCATGAGCTGCGCGGTCTTCATCGGCTCGTCCACACCGTCGAGCATCGCGATGCGATCGGAGAAATGATCGGGATCGCGTTGCAGTGAAAAGAGCTTGACGTGATCGGCATCCGCCAGCGATTCGATCAAACGAAACGGCACGTCGCGGCGCTCGTCCCAATCGCCGCTGCGCCAGACGATGCCGACGGCGAGTCTGCGGTCTCTTTTGATGCGCACAGGCGTTGCGTGGATGTACGGAACGTCGTTTGGAATCGTGTCGATGGTGGAGCGGAAGACGTGCGCGAGCTCCATGACCTCGACATCGACGTCGTAATCGCAATGGATCGCGCCGTCATGCAGAGGCCGGACGTCACCTTGCAAAAGCGGCAACAGCGACGGCTGCGCCCAGACGGTGACGTGCTTCGCGATCTCTTCTACCAACGGAAGGTAGCGGATGAACTGCAGCGTGTCGCCGAGTCCGTGATAGCAGCGGACGAGGACGCGTTGATCGTTCAGCGGCGTCCCGTCCCAAACCCACTGCTCGTGACGCGGCAAGTGCCAGCAGGCCGTGCCGGCGCGGTCGCGCAGCGATGCATCGCTGACGCGCCACGCCTCGGCGAATTCGCCGCGGCGCATCAGAGACAGCCATTTCTCGAGATCAGTCACGAGCCGCGAACGCGCAAAAAATGGTCCATCCGCAGATGGCTAGCCGAACCAGCCGTGGCGATACAGCACGAGCGTCGCGATCGCCATCAGCAGGAACAGGATCCCCTCGGCGACGGCGCATCCCGCTCCGAGTCTGCCGCCGGCGACGAGCGATTGTGCGCGGGCGAGATCGTGCCGGCGGAGGATGAGGATCACTCCGACGATGACGAAGAGAATCGCTGCGATCCAGACGATCGTGTTCATCGGCTTCTCATGTTGCAAAAGCACAGACAAGAGTGTCTGTGCCACACAGTCAATGAATCTCCAGGACCGACTTCCCCGCCTTCCACTTCACGATGCGGCCGTCGCGGGTGCTGACCCAGACGTCGTTCGCTTCGCCGCTGTTCGCGTTGGTGAAGTGGTAGTGATTGACCGGCTCGCTGGCGATCGTCTCCGTTCCGGCCAGCTGCGGTGATCCTTCTTTCTTCTGCGGATCGAGCACCATCGTCGTCCGCTGCCAGATGCGGTTGACGACGTCGGGCGGCGACAGTTCGTGTGCGCCGTTCCGACTCCACACCACGCCCTGATGTTTGGCTTCGCCGATCCAGTTCACGCCATCTGCTTTGAATTGCACGCGCTCGAGGCCCGGCGTCGGACGGGTCATCTCGCCGCGAACGCCGTCGAGTGTGAAATGGAACCCCGCGGACATGCGGAAGCAATCGATCGCTTGTTCGTAGCTGCCGTCGCCGGCGCATTTCTGCGGAGTTGATTGATTCGTGCGCGGCGGAGCAGCGGCGGGTGACAGAGCAGGCGTCGACGCGGTCGGCATCGGTGCCGGCGGCGCGGTGGTCGATGTGTTCGACGGCTCCTCGCGTCCACATGCAGCGCACAGAAACAGCAGAAAAAAAAGCCGCTTCACTTCTTCACCTCGGCGGCCTTCGCGTTTTGCACCATCACTTCCACGTCGCGCAGCAGCTTCTTCGCGTCGTACAGGATGCCGTCCTTCATCACGTACTTGATCCCGCCGATGTGATCGACGTTGCCGGTGGTGTCGTTCACGCGCATCCAGCCGGTGCCGTAGAGCACTTTCAGATTCTCGATCGGATTCTGATCGACGAAGACGAGGTCGGCGAGCATCCCGGGACGAACGATCCCGAACTCCGTCTTCGTCCCGCGCGGCGCATTGATCGCCTCGGCGCCCCACATCGTCGCGGAGCGAATCACCTCCAGCGGATGAAAGCCGGCTTCCTGCAACAGCTCCAACTCGCGGATGTAATCGAAGCCATAGAGCTTGAAGATGTAGCCGGAGTCGGAGCCGGTGGTGACGCGGCCGCCGCGGTTTTTATAGTCGTTGAGAAAGCGCATCCACAATCGATAGTTGTTCTTCCACTCCACCTCGTCCGCGGTCGTCCAGTTGAACCAGTACGCGCCATGCGCGGTGCGGCTGGGCTGGTACCAGCGCCACAGCGACGGCAGCGTGTAGCGGTCGTGCCATTCGGCGCGCATGGCCCGCGACAGATCGCGGCTGGCCTCGTAGATCGTGAGCGTCGGATCGATGTTGAATTTCTTCGCGATCAGTTCATCGATGACGGCGTTCCACTTCTCGCTGCCAGGCGGTGCGGCCTGCTTCCATAGCCGGCCGGCCTGGCCGAAGCGGTCGCTCTCGTCGTTGTAGTTGTAGCTCGTCGGATAGTCCTGAATCGTCTTATCCGTGAACAGCGCCTCGGGCAATCCATACCAATGCTCCATGCCGCCGAGCCCCATGCGCGCGGCATCGACGATGTTGGAACGCGCCACGCCCATCTGCGCGAGATGCGTGGTCGACCCGAGGTGGAGTTTGTTGGCTTCGTCGATGAGGGCGGAGAGGATTTCGGGATCGAAGACAGGATCGCCGGAGCTGAGAATTTTGATTCCGTCCGCCCCTTTCTTCGAAACCCACTGCACGAATTTGCGAGCCTGTTCGGGACTATCGATCGCTCCGCCATCCCATTGACGGCGATTGGTGAAGACGTAGGGAAAGAGCCGCGGCGCGACGATCTCGTTGCGCGCGCTGCGGTCGCGCTCGTGCAGACACCAGTCGACGCCGTTGCCGCATCCCGGCTCCCGCACGCTGGTGATGCCGTGCGCCATCCACAGTTTGAATACGTACTCGGCCGTCGTCCCCTGCTCCGCGCCGCCGGAGTGGCCGTGCATGTCGACGAATCCGGGAAGGACCCAGATTCCTGTGCCGTCGATCTCCTTGACGGCATCTTTCGGCCTCGCTTCCGGCTTGATCGGCACCTTCGGAAATCCGACGCTGCGCACCTCGCGGATGCGATTCCCTTCGATGACGATGTCCACCGGCCCGATCGGTGGCGCCCCGGTGCCGTCGACGAGTGTGACCCCGCGAATGATGAGGCGCGTCCACGGTCCTTCGCCTTCGTGACGATCGGGAGCGAAGGGCGGAGGCGCGGCAAACGCGGCAGTGGTTAGGGCTACGATCAACAGCACGTATTTCATGAGGCGATTGAACCACAGAGACACAGAGGAAGCCGCCTCTGTGATCTCTGTGCCTTCGTGGTGAAGCCTTTGCACGGGGAAACAGCATGGATGTTCGCGTAAATACCTGGACCGAACTGCAGGAGGCCGTCTTCGCCGACTCGTATCGCGAAGGGATCAATCGCTTCCGCTCCGGATTCGTCTTTCGCGGCGTTCCGCGCGAATCGCATTCGCTGGAGACGAGTCTGCAGACCGGCGGATACGTTCCGCACGAGCGGCATCTGCTCAGCAGTTTCCGCAAGTACGCGCTGCGCAATGCGGTGCATGGCGACTGGGTGTGGAACTGGCTGTCGCTGGCCAAGCATCACGGGCTGCCGACGCGGCTGCTCGATTGGAGCTACTCGCCCTTTGTGGCCATGCACTTCGCCACGCAGAATTTGAAGGACTACGACGAGGACGCCGCCATCTGGTGCGTCGACTACGGCCGCACGAACGCGCTGCTCCCGAAGCCGCTGCGCAAGCTGCTCGCGGACGAAGACGTGAACATCTTCACCGCCGAGTTACTCAATCGCGTGGCAACGTCGCTGGCGGCGTTCGACGCGTTGTCGAAACGCGACTTCGTCCTCTTCTTCGAGCCGCCGTCGCTCGACGAACGGATCGTCAATCAGTTCGCGCTCTTCTCGCTGCCGTCATCGCCGGACCTGCAGCTCGAAGATCTGCTGAAACGCCGCGAGGCCACCTATCGCCGCATCATCATCCCGGCATCGTTGAAGTGGGAAGTGCGCGACAAGCTGGATCAGGCCAACATCACGGAACGCGTGCTGTTTCCGGGGCTGGATGGGCTTTCGGCATGGTTGAAGCGCTACTTTGCGAATCGGACGTAAGGCAGATCACCACAGAGCCACAGAGATCACAGAGGTTTTCTCTGTGTCCTTTGTGCCTCTGTGGTGAGCTGCTTCTACGTTCTCCGCAGCAGCACCTTCTCAACCACGTGACTCGCGCCCTTGCCGAGAATGAGCCGAGCGCGTTCCCGTGTCGGCAGGATGTTCTCGTGCAGATTCGCTAGGTTGATCCGTTTCCAGATCGATGTCGCCAGCGCGATCGCATCGTCTTCAGACATCGCGGCGAACTGGTGGAAGAACGAGGCCGGATCGCGGAAGGCGGTTTCGCGGAGTTTGCGGAAGCGGTCGAGGAACCATGTCTCGAGGTCGGCTTCCGAGGCGTCGACGTAGATCGAGAAATCGACAAAGTCAGAGACGAAGACGGCGTGGATGGAGCCGGTCTGCAGCACGTTCAACCCTTCCAGGATGACGATGTCGGGATGATCGATCGTCTGGCGTTCGTCCACGATGTCGTATTCAAAATGCGAATAGACCGGCACTTCGAGCGGCGATGAGCCGGACTTTAGATCCGACACGAATTCGATGAGGCGCGCGCGGTCGTAGCTCTCGGGGAAGCCTTTGCGCTCCATGAGGCCGCGCTCGTTGAGGACAGCGTTCGGAAAGAGAAAGCCGTCCGTCGTGACGAGGTCGACGCGCGGATGATCGGCGCCGCGGGCCAGCAGCGTGCGCAGGACGCGCGCGGTCGTGCTCTTGCCCGCCGACACGCTGCCGCCGATGGCGACGACGTACGGGACTTTCGGCGCGTGCGTGTTTAGAAATTGCGACGAGACGCGGTGGAGCTGGCGGACGGCGCCGACGTGCAGATTCACCAATCGCGATAGCGGGAGGTAGACCTCCTCGACCTCCGTCATCGACAACTCTTCGTTGATTCCGCTCAGCTCCGCGACGTCGTCCGGCGTCAGCGTCATCGGCGTGCCGCCGCGCAGCGCGGCCCACGCGTCGCGGTCGAAGGTGAGGTACGGAGAGGCGTCGTTCATGCGGTTTTCTTCCGGAACATCCACGAGAGTGCCAGCCAGAGTACCCCGCCCGTGATGGCCATGTCCGCGACGTTGAAGACGCCGGTGTGGAGCGGGCCGGCCGCGAGGTAGATGAAGTCGGTGACGCGTCCGCCGAGGCGGAAGCGGTCGATGAGATTGCCGGCGCCGCCGCCGATGATGAAGGCGATCGCGACGTCGTCCGTTCCCGGCTGCATGCGGCCGGTGAAGAGGACGAAGGCTGCAGCGATGAGTCCGATCGAGACGAGTCCGTCGAAGATGAGGTGGCGAACGTTCGGCGGAAGTTCGGCGCCGAGGGAGAGGAAGGCGCCTGCGTTTTCGGTGTGGAGCAGGGTGAGGACGCCGCGATGGATCGGATACGCGTTCATGAGCGTTCTGCGAACGAGCAGCTTCGTCCCTTGATCGAGGGCGATCGTGAGGATCACGATGAATGCGAGTGCGATGCGGCGGCGGGTAGTCATACGATTTACATCACCAACTCGCCAGCCCGTGCTTCGCGATCGGACCACGCTCGAATCAACGTCACATTCTGAAATCCGCGCGGCAGCTTCAGTCCCCGCTGCGCGCGTTTGCCGATGTACGGCTCCAGATCCGCGCCTTTCAGATTCGTGTGGCGTTTGCCGGCCTGGACGACAAGCGTTCCATCGGCGCCGACGACCGCCGCTCCCACCACCTTCTCCGGGAACAGCTCCGTTTTGTGGAGCTTGATCGTCTGCACGCCTTTGCCGCGGGCGAGCAGCGGCAGCTCGACGGCATCGAAGAGCAGGAGCTTCCCACTCGTCGTCGCTGCGGCGATGCGGTCGGTTTCGATGGTCGTCACGCGTTGCGGACGGAGCACCGTCGCGCCGTCATTCACGTTGACGACTGCTTTGCCCGCCTTGCGGTCCGTCTGCAGATCTTCGAGGCGCGCTACGAATCCGTAGCCGTCGTCCGTCGCCAGCAGCCACAAATCGTCGGCGTCACCCATCATCACCGCCACGAATGTCGCGCCGGGCGCGGGCGACGTGAACGCCGTCAGCGGCTCGCCGTGCCCTTTCGCCGACGGCAGCTCGTGCGCCGGCAGCGAGTACGTCCGCCCCATTGAGTCGATGAACACCGCCAGCTGATTGCTGCGTCCGCGCGCGGCGTGCAGAAACGCATCGCCCGACTTGTACTGCAGCGTGCTCGGATCGAGATCGTGGCCCTTGCCGGCGCGAATCCATCCTCGCTCCGATAGCACGACCGTCACCGACTCGGAAGGAATCAGCGCCGCGGCATCGAGCGCCTTCGCGGCGTTGCGTTCCACGATCGGCGAGCGGCGGCGGTCGCCGAACTCGGCGCCATCTTTTTCCAGCTCGTCGCGCACTTGTTTGCGAAGCCGCGTCTTCGAGCCGAGGATTTTCTCGAGGTCCGCGCGCTCGGCCTGGAGCTTGGCCTGCTCGCCGCGGATCTCCACCTCCTGCAGCTTGTTGAGAAAGCGCAGCTTCAGTTCGAGAATCGCCTCGGCCTGCAGTTCGGAGAGTTTGAAGCGCGCCATCAGCACCGGCTTCGGCTCGTCCTCGCGGCGGATGATGCGGATGACTTCGTCGATGTTGAGATACGCGACGAGGTAGCCGTCGAGGATGTGGATGCGCGCGTTGACGTGATCGTAGCGATGCTGCAACCGGCGGCGCACCGTCTCGATGCGGAACTCCAGCCACTCGCTCAGCAACTCCTTGAGCGGGTACAGCCGCGGCCGGCCGTTGAGGCCGATCATGTTCATGTTCACGCGATACGTGCGTTCCAGATCGGTCGTAGCGAAGAGATGCGCCATCACCTCGTCGAGGTCGATGCGGTTCGAGCGCGGCACGAGCACGATGCGCGTCGGGTCCTCATGATCCGATTCGTCGCGCATGTCTTCGATCATCGGCAGCTTCTTCGCGTTCATCTGCGCGGCGATCTGCTGCTGCACTTTGTTTCCCGAGACCATGAACGGCAGCGCGCTGATGACGATGTCGCCGTCTTCGATCTCCCACTTCGCGCGCTGGCGGATGGAGCCGTTGCCGGTCTTGTACATCTCCCGAATCTCAGAGGCGGGCGTAATGATCTCTGCCTCGGTCGGAAAATCGGGACCCTTGATGTGCTTCGTGAGCTGCGCGATCGTGGCCTCAGGATTGTCGAGCAGCTCCAGACACGCGGCGACGACTTCGCGCACGTTGTGCGACGGGATGTCCGTTGCCATCCCGACCGCGATGCCCGACGCGCCGTTGAGCAGCACGTGCGGCAAGCGTGACGGCAGCAGCTTCGGCTCGCGCAGCGTCCCGTCGAAGTTCTGCCCCCAGTCGACGGTGCCCTGCTCGAGCTCCGACAGCAGCGACTGCGCGAACTTCGAGAGCTTTGCCTCGGTGTACCGCATCGCGGCGAACTCTTTCGGATCATCGGGCGAGCCGAAATTACCCTGCCCCTCGACGAGCGGATAGCGCATCGAAAACGGCTGCGCCATCAGCACCATGGCGTCGTAGCAGGCCGTGTCGCCGTGCGGATGAAACTTGCCGATGACGTCGCCGACCGTCCGCGCCGATTTCTTCGGCTTCGCATTCGGACCCAACCCTAACTCCGACATCGCATACACGATGCGGCGCTGCACGGGCTTCAAACCATCGGCGACATGCGGCAGCGCGCGGTCGAGGATGACGTACATCGAGTAGTCGAGGTACGCCTTCCGCGCGAAGTCGGCCACAGCCTGATGTTCGACCTCGGGGATGGTAGGCGGCGGAGGAGTAAAGGAAGTCTGTTCTTTCGATTTGCGGGTAGCCATCAAGTCCTGACGCGGGGGAGATTTAAGACGCGCATACGTTACTGCAAGTGCTCCCGCGCGCGCGATCGAAAGAATCGCCGCCGATTCTTATATTCGCCGTCATGCCGAGGTACCCTCGGTTGCTGTGGACGTCATGGCCGGTTGGAAGCTCTTCTTCCCGCGGCAGAGAGTATTGCGGCCAGTGTTCAGCTGGCGCGACCGACTGCGGATGGCCATCGACAAAAGCGGCAAGAAGCACAGCGCCATTGCTGCCGATGCGGGCATCACTCCCGCGACGCTCAGCCGGATTCTCACCGCCGCGCACCAGCGGCCAACGCTCGACACGATCGTCCGAATCGCGCGCGCGTTGAACGAAAGCGTTGGCTGGCTCCTTGATGAACCAAGCTTTTATCTATCCGCCGACGATCAGCGAAAGCTGCACGATGCTGTACGAGTCCTCGACGCCTCGCTGCGCAGCGCCGGCCGGCGCCGGACAGCACGTCCCGAATCGAACGCCGTAGCACTCGCCGCGAACCGCGAGATTCCGCGCGCATTCGCCGCCCTCGGCGCACGTACCGTTTACGAAGCCGCAGGCGATTCGATGATCGGCGCCGCGATCGCCGACCGCGATCTGCTCTTCGTCAAGCCGACGAAAAATATCGCCGAGGCGACGCGGAAGATCGTCGTCTGCCGCTTGGGCAGCGACGAATACGTGAAGCAGCTCGACATCCGCAACGGCCACATCCGCCTGCTCAGCCGCAACGAACGCCACGGCCCGATCGAAGTCCGCGACCGGTCCGATTTCGAACTGATCGGCATCGTCGTCGGCCGCGCGGGCGCGCCGGTGTCGTAAGCGCGCCGCTATAATCGCGCCCCCTCGATGAAGCCCACTCGCGCCCAGCTCGAAGACGTGCTCGCTTCGCTTCGCGATCCGTCGCTGCGTTATGCGGACATTCGCTGGACGGCGACGCATGAGCAGCATGTTCGCGTTCGGAATGGGGAAGTTGAGACGTTGTCGTCGACCATCGATCGCGCCATCGGCGTGCGGGTGCTGGTCGGCGATGGGTGGGGGTTCGCGGCGAATAGCGATACGTCCGAAGAGTCGTTGCGGAGGACGGCGCGAAGGGCGGTGGAGGTGGCGGCGGCGAGCAATATCGCGTCGACGCATCGCGTGGTGCTCAGTGACATCGAGCCGCATGTGGCCACGTGGGCGTCGGCTTACGAGATCGATCCGTGGTCGATTCCGATCGAGAAGAAGATCGAGCACTTGCTCGCTTCGACCGATCCGATGCGCGGCGATGACCGCATCCACCAGGTTTCAGGCGACATCTCCTGCTACCGGCAGGAGAAGATTTTCGCGTCGACCGTGGGCAGCTACATCGAGCAGACCACGACCGAGATGGGCGGCGGTGTGGAAGCGGTGGCGATCGACGGCAGCGAGTTTCAGCGGCGCACGTATCCCAATCCGTTCGGCGGCGATTTTCAGGCGGCGGGGTGGGAGTTCATCGAGCGGCTGAATCTTCCGAAGAAAGCGCTCGACATTCGCGACGAAGCGCTCGCGCTGCTGACCGCGCCAAAGACGCCGGCCGGACGCACGGACCTGATCATCGGATCGGCGCAGCTGGCGCTGCAGGTTCACGAGTCGTGTGGCCATCCGACGGAGCTCGATCGCGCCATGGGGCTGGAGATTTCGCTGGCCGGCGGATCGTTTCTGCAGCCGTCGATGCTCGGCAACTTCCGCTACGGCTCGGAGCACGTCAACATCGTCGGCGACGCCACCATCCCGGGCTCGATCGGCTCATTCGGTTTCGACGACGACGGCGTTCCGGCGCAGCGCTTTCATTTGATCGAGAAGGGGATGTTCGTCGGCTACCTGACCGGCCGCGACACCGCGCCGGCCATCGGCCGCAAATCGAACGGCACCGTCCGCGCGGAGACGGCGGCGCGCATTCCGATCATCCGCATGACCAACATCAATCTCGAGCCGGGCACGACGCCGCTGGCCGACATCATCGCGGACACGAAGCGCGGGATTTTCGTGGAGACGAATAAGTCGTGGTCGATCGACGATCTGCGTCTCAACTTCCAGTTCGGCTGCGAAGTCGCCTACGAAATCGAGAACGGGCGCCTCGGGCGCCTCCTGAGAAATCCGCTCTACACCGGCAACACGCCGGAGTTCTGGCGCTCGTGCGATGCCGTGGCCGACCGCGCCAGCTGGCAGGTCTGGGGCCTGCCGAACTGCGGCAAAGGCGATCCGATGCAGACGATGCGGGTGGCGCATGGGGCGCCGGCGGCGCGATTTCGAAATGTGGAAATGGGATGAGATCCCACGACGACTCCTTCGCCATCCTCGAATCCGCGCTGAACGCAGCGAAGGAGACCGGTGCGTCCGAGGCCGATGCCGTTTTCGAATCGACCGACCAGAACATCAGCCGGTTCGCGAATTCGAATCTGCACCAGAACATGTCCGACGTCAGCGCGGAGCTGACGTTGCGGGTCATCGTCGATGACGCCATGGGCGTGGCCTCGACGACAGTGTTCGACGCCGATGAGATTGCGCGCACCGCGGCGCTGGCGCGCGAGGCGGCGAAGCATTCCGATGCGTTGCAGAACTTCAGCGGGCTGTATCGCGCGAACGAACCACTGCCGGACGTGTGCACGTTCGACGACGCTACTGCCGCGATTGCGCCGGCGGCGAAGGCTCGTGCGCTGCGGGAGATGTTCGATCTCGGACTGAAGTTCGATATCCAGTTCGCCGGCGCGTACGGAACCGGCGCGTCGTCGATCGCAGTTGCGAATTCGCACGGAATCCGCCGCTATTGCACGATGACGTCGTCCGACGCCACCGTCATCGCCATCGGCGCGAACGGCTCCGGCTACGCGACGGCGCTCGATCGCAGCAACATCGACGTCGTTGCCCTCGGCGATGAAGCGACGTTCAAGGCGACGCTCTGCGGCGACACGATCGAAGACATCGAGCCCGGCGCGTACGACGTCATCCTCGAGCCGCCGGCCACCGCGGAAGTGGTCGACTGGATGAACCTGATCACGCTCAGCGGCTCGGCGTATGACGACGGCTCCTCGTTCTTCGTCAACAACATCGGCAAGCAGGTCGTCGGAACGAACTTTACGCTGACGGACGACGCGCTCGATCCTGCCTTCCTCCCGTTTCCGTTCGATCTCGAAGGACTCCCGAAGCGGCGCGTGGCGCTGATCGAGCGCGGCATCGTCCGCACGCCCGCCGTCGATAAGGTTTACGCCGACCGCCTGAACTTTCGCCCGACCGCCACCTGCTGGAATCTCGGCGGCACCGAGCACGGATCGGCCTTCCACCTGTCGATCGACGGCGGCGACGCCACGCGCGAAGAGCTCATCCGCTCCACAAAGCACGGCATCTGGGTCACGCGCTTCAACTACGTCAACGGTCTGCTCGAACCGAAGACCGCGCTGATGACCGGCACCACGCGCGACGGCACCTTCCTCATCCGCGACGGCGAGGTCGTGGCCCGCCTTCCGAACCTGCGCTGGACGCAGTCGATCGTGGAAGCGTTCTCGCGCATCGAAGGCCTGACACGCGAGCGCCGCCGCGTCGCCACCTGGTACAACCACTTCGGCGGTACGATCGCGCCGGTCATGAAGATCGCGGGATGGAACTTTACGGGGAAGCAATCGGCTGTGTGAGGAGAGTCAAAATCGAAATGTTGAATGGTGAATGTTGATGTTCAATGTTGAATGGAGAAGCGGGGCGCGGCGGGTAGCGGTGACCTTCTCATTCAACATTCAACATTGAACATTCAGCATTCAACATTTGTAGTTTCCTGAGTCGCGCGGCCCGTGAATATGTACGAATCGTCAAACTACCAATACTTCGAGGACGTCAACTGGGGCTTGCTTCGCCTTTGGGGCGGACGCAGGGACCTTGATGTTCTCGACGTCGGTTGCGGATTCGCGACGACTTCGCAGCACATCGAGAAACGCGGCAACCGCGTCACCGGAATCGAGTCGAGTGCCGAGGCCGTGGCGGTGGCGCGCACGCGTGTGAGCGAAGTCATTCACGCCGATCTGCAGAACCATCCTCTCGCCGGCCAACGCTTCGACGTCATCATCTTCGCCGACGTTCTCGAACATCTCGCCTGGCCGATCGGCGTGCTGCGGAGCTATCTCGATCTGCTCAAAGAGGGCGGCAGCGTCATCGTCTCGCTGCCGAACGTCGGACTCTGGTCCGTGCGCCTCAACCTCCTCATCGGGCGATTCCGCTACGAAGAAACCGGCGTCCTCGATCGCACCCACCTCCGCTTTTTCACGCGGCGCACGGCGCGCGAGATGATCGAATCGACCGGACTGGAAATCGTCCGCCGCACATACAATCCCGGCCTCGTGCGCCCGTTCGTTCCGCTCGCAAAAAAACTCCTCGGCGGCGGCGCGGCCGACTCGCACGATCCGTCGTCGCTGCTCGAATCGCGCCCCTACAAGCTGTACCTGAAAACGATCTACCCGATCGAGCGCATCGTTGCCTCGGCCTGGCCGGGCGCGCTCGCGTTCCAGATGATTTTCGAAGCTCGCAAAAAACTATGAAACTCACCATCTCCATGATCACGCTCAACGAGGAGCGCGCCGTCGCGAAGGTCGTCGGCGACATTCGCTCCGTCGTGCCGGACGCCGAAATCTTCCTCGTCGATTCGAGCAAAGACCGCACCGCGGAAATCGCCACGGAGCTCGGCTGCCGCGTCTTCAAGCAATTCCCGCCGAAGGGTTACGGACCGGCGATGGACCGCGCCGTGCGCGATGCCGCGGGCGACATCGTCATCACGCTCGACTGCGACGACACGTATCCCGTCGAAACGATCCCGACGATGGTCGCGCTGATCGACGAAGGCTACGACCTCGTCAACGCCACGCGCCTGGCGAAGCGGCCGAAGGCGATGCCGTTCGCGAACTACCTCGCCAACCGCATCTTCGCCTGGACGGCGCGGCTGTTCCACGGCATCCGCACCACCGACGTGCACAGCGGCATGCGCGCGTATCGCAAGTCGATGCTCGAAAAGGTGACGTGGGATCCGAACGGACCTGCGCTGCCGGTGGACATGCTCGTGATCCCGTTTCGCATGGGCTACCGCGTGGCCGAGATTCCGATCGAATACCGCGACCGCATCGGTGCGTCGACGCTGCAGCGTTGGAACTCGACGGTGTGGACGTTCAAACGTTTGTGGCGCGCGCGAAACGTAAAGCGCCGGAGCTGAAACGAATGCCGGTAACGGTAGCGATCCTCGCCGGCGGCTTCGGCACACGCCTCGGCGCGCTGGCCCAAGGCCTTCCCAAGCCGATGATCCCGATCAGCGGCCGGCCGTACCTGGAGCGCGTCATCGACTCATTCGCTCGTTGCGGACTGCGCGACATCGTGCTGCTGACGGGGTATCGCGCCGAGGTCATCGAAGAGCATTTTGGGGATGGGAAGCGGTTCCGCGTAAACATCGCCTACAGCCGCGAGGCCGAGCCGCTCGGTACCGGAGGCGCGATTCGTGAGGCGCGCCCGCTGCTCGGCGACACGTTCGTGATGACCTACGGCGATGTGTTGCGTTACTTCGACTACGACCGCTTCGTCGCGGCTCACGAAGAACCGTGCGTCGCCGTCTATCCGCGCCGGACGATCGGGAACGTCGATGTCGACGGGGATCGCGTCATCCGTTTCGACAAGCACGCGCCCGAGCTGCCGTACATCGACGCGGGCTTTTCGTTGATGCCGTCCAGCGTCATCGACCTGCTCCCGCCGTCGGGCCCGTGCTCGTTCGAAGAGTCGATCTTTCCGCTGCTCGCCGCCGAGCGCCGGCTCGCGTGCGAAATCGTCGATCTCAATTTCTTCGACATCGGCACGCCAGAAGAGCTCGCGCGGACTTCCAGTGGATTAGTAGATTAGTGGATCAGTAGATCAGGGGGCACACGTCTCGGCCGTCGTTCCGGATCTACTGATCACTAATCTACTGATCGACTAATCTACTGCTCCACATGCGAATCGTCGTCACCGGCGCGGCCGGATTCATTGCCACCAATCTTCTCGAACGCCTCCTCGGCCAGGGCCACGAGGTCCACGGCATCGACAACTTTTTTCTCGGCAAGCGCGAGTACGTTGCTCGGTCGCTGGAGAAGCCTGGCTTTACGTTTCACGAATTCGATCTGCTGGACCGCGACCGCGTCGTCGCGCTCTTCCAGCGCCTGCGGCCGGAGCTGGTGTGGCATCTCGCCGCGAATAGCGACATCAGTTACGGCACCAGCTACACCGATTTCGATCTCAAGGGCGGCACGCTGGTCACGTACAACCTGCTCGAAGCGATGCGCGTTTCGAATACGAAGCAGCTCATTTTCTCCAGCAGCGGCGCAATCTACGGCGAGCCAACCATCCTGCCGACGCCGGAAAATTACGGACCGCTGTTTCCGATCTCGTTTTACGCGGCGAGCAAGATCGCCTGCGAGACTCTGATCACCGCGTTCGCGGCCGGCTATCAGATGAAGTGCTGGATGTTCCGCTTCGGCAACATCGTCGGCGCCTATCCGACGCATGGCGTCATCCACGATTTCGTCCTCAAGCTGCAGCGCGATCCGACCCGCCTCGAAATCCTCGGCGACGGTACGCAGTCGAAGCCGTACGTTCACGTCGAGGATTGCCTCGACGGGATGATGTTCGGCCATGCGACGGCGAACGATCTCGTCAACTGCTACAACCTGGCGGTGTCTGACTGGACGTCGGTCAATCAGATTGCGGAGTGGACGATCGAAGCGATGGGACTCGATCCGGCGGCGGTCGAAATCACGCGCACCGGCGGCTCGCGCGGCTGGCCGGGCGACGTCCCGAAAGTCCGCCTCGATACGTCGCGAATGACCGCCCTCGGCTGGACGCCGAAGATGGGCAGCAACGAAGCCGTGCGCCGCTCGATTCGCGAGACCGTCGCGCAGTTTGCGCAATAGCGCGACGCTACCGGCCGGAGCGCTGGCGTCCCGCCGGCTGGCCCGGCGGCGTCCTCGCCGCCGAATGTGAGGCTTGCGCATGCCCAGCGAGTGTTGAGGGTTTGGCGGTTCGGCGGCGAGACGCCGCCGAGCCAGATGAGATGAGAAGGCCAACCTCCCGCGCAGTCGCAGAATGTGCGCTGCAAAGGTAAACGTGCTCGAGGCACAGAAAGGAGATTGGCCGTGAAGAAGTCTACCAAAGCAGCTCGCCGGGAGATGAAGATTGAATGGGATGAGGTGGCAGCAATAGGAGTCGACCTCGGGGATCGATTCTCACAGTTCTTCTGCGTCAACGCAGCAGGGGAACGCATCGGGGAAGGACGTGTACCAACGATGGCCGCGGCGATGGAAAAGGAGTTTGGCAGCAT
>DASYJY010000049.1:0-24852 GCA_035995985.1 Thermoanaerobaculia bacterium
GCGCGCGCGGGCCCTGCACGGCGGGGCCCTTCGAACGGTTGAGCACCTTGAACTGGATGCCGGCGCGGTCGGTCGCCTCCCCCATCAAGCCGCCGAGGGCGTCGATCTCTTTGACGAGGTTACCTTTCGCGAGACCGCCGATGGCAGGGTTGCACGACATGCGGCCGATGGCGTCGCGCAGCATCGTCAGCAGCGCGACGCGTGCGCCGCCACGGGCGCAGACGCGGGCAGCCTCAGCGCCGGCGTGGCCTCCGCCAATCACAATCACGTCGAACATGTTTCACGTGGAACAGCCGCCCGCGCGCGCTCACTTCCCGATGCAGAACTTCGAGAAGATCTCGGTGAAGACGTGGTCTTGGGTGATCGCGCCGGTGAGCAGGCCGAGGGACGTCGCGGCTCGGTAGAGGTCGACGAGGATTACTGTTTCGTCGAGTTGGGCATCAAGCGATGCCAGAGCAGTCGTGAGTGCTTCTTTGCAGCCGAGAACGGCTCGACGCTGCCGCTCATTGACGAGGCTGCCTTCGGATGCAGCGAACTCCTCGCGGACCATCGAATCGAGTCGGCTCAGCAACTCGTGAATGCCGCGCTCAGCGGTAACACTTATGCCGAGAGCGCTTTGCGGTGCGGATGCGAGATCAGTTTTAGTGTAAATAACAATCGCGTCAGGGTATGCGGCGATCTCGTCGTCGGCTGTCAGACCAGCGGCCGCATCGACCAAATAAAGAATCATGTCGGCATTCGCTGCCGCCTCACGCGCGCGCGCGACGCCAATCTCCTCGACCACATCGCCGCTGGTCCGCAGGCCGGCGGTATCGGCAATCGTCACCGGCAAGCCGCCGATCTCGATCGTCTCGCGGACGATGTCGCGCGTCGTTCCCGGAATCGGCGTGACGATGGCGCGATCGCTTCCCACGAGCCGATTCAGCAGCGTCGACTTGCCTGCGTTCGGGCGGCCGAGGATGACCGCGGTCAGGCCGGAGGTCGTAGCGCGTCCGCGTCGATACGTTTCCGCAAGCGCCTCCGTCTCCGCGATCGCGCGCTCGATCTCGCGTCGTGCATCGTCACGCCTGATGAACTCGTATCCCTCTTCCGAAAAATCGAGCGCGGCCTCAAGTCGCGAAATTACGTGCAGCAGCGACTCGCGCACCGCCGCGGCACGCCGGCTCAAGACGCCGTGCAGATTGCCAAGCGAGAGCTTCGCCTGAAGTGCCGTGCGGGAGTTGATGAGATCGGAGATTGACTCGGCCTGCACGAGATCGAGCTTGCCGTTCAGCACCGCGCGTTCGGTGAATTCGCCCGGCTCGGCGAGACGCGCGCCGCATTCGATGATGGCCGCGATGACGCGTTCGATGAGCAGCGGGCTGCCGTGCAGCGTCAGCTCGACGAGATCGTTGCCGGTGAACGAATGCGGAGCGGCGTAACGAATGGCGATGCACTCGTCGAGCGGCTCGCCGTCCAGACTTAGTTGCGCCAAGGTGGCGAGACGCGCATCCGGCGCAATCCTGCCGAGCTTCTCCAGGATCGCCGCGCTGCGCGGACCGTCGATCCGGACGATCGCGAGCGCTCCCCTGCCGAGCGGCGTGGCGGGAGCGACGATGGTGTCGAGTTCGGATGCCACGCCGCGGAAACTACTCCGCCGCGCCGCGCATCACAACCGCCACCCGCTTGTAGAAGCCGTCGCCGCGCGATTCCGTCGTCACGTCGGCGTCTTCCTGCAGCGCGAGGTGGACAATGCGGCGTTCGATCGGCGTCATCGCAGGAAGCAGCTGCTCGCGGCCGCTGCTGCGTACGAGATCGGCCAACTCCTTCGCCTTTTCGGCGAGTTGCTCGGCGCGGCGCTCTTTGAACGCCTCGCAATTCAGCTCGATCTCTTTTTCAACTTTGCGGCCGGTCATCGCTTTGTTGCCGAGAACCTGAAGGGCGTCGAGCAGCTCGCCGTGTTCTTCCGTGAGCAGCCGCGCATCTCCTCCGAACAGCCGGACGATGACCTGCGTCTCATTCTCCTCGGTACGGATTTCGAGCTGCAGTTTGGCCAGCGCGATCACGCGCCCGTACCAGGCGCGCACGACGCCGGCCTGCTCCGACTCCGGCCCCTGCTCCGGGATATCGCCGGCGAAACGTTCGAAGTCGCCGGTCTGAAAATCGTCGGCAGTTTCGCGCCGAGGAGCGCGGTTGCCGCCGCCGGAACGGCGCCCACGATCGCCGCCATTTCCGCCGCGGCCACGATCGCGATTGCCTCGGCCACGTCCGCCGCCACCGCCCGGACGGCGCGCTGCTCCTGGAGCTGGCGCTGCTGCTTCCTGAACCGAGGCTGCGATCGGTCTCTCATTCACCTCGGCTTCCACCACGACGTGCTTGATGCCGCCGAGAAAGCCCTTCTTCTCCAGCACTACGTGATAGGTCAATTGCACGCGGTCGACGCCGAATGCTTCGGACGCCATCGTCAGTGCTTCGTCGAGATTCTTGCCTTCGAATCGTTGCGCCATCGTCGTCAGGTCCGTTCGATCACTTCGCCGGTGTGGCGGGATCGGTGAATTTGTTCATCAGGAGCTGCTGCACGATCGTCAGCAGATTCTGCATCAGCCAGTAAAGCACGACGCCGGTCGGGAACTCTTTGAAAATCCACCCCATGACCAGCGGCATGATCATGAACATCTTCTTCTGGGCCGGATCCGCCGTCGACGGCGTAATGGCCTGCTGGATGAACATCGTAACCGTCATCAGCAGCGGTGTGATGTAGTACGGGTCCTTCATCGACATGTCGTGAATCCAGAAGATGAAGGGCGCGCCGCGCAGCTCGATGGCGTGCGAGAGCAAGCCGTAAAAGCCCCAGAGAATCGGGATCTGCAGCACGAACGGGAGACAGCCGCCGGCAGGATTGATCCCCTCCTGCTGGTAGAGCTTCATCATCTCCATGTTCATCTTCTGCTTCTGCTCGGGATCGGTTTTGGCCTTCTTGTATTTGGCCTTGATCGCCTCCTGCTTCGGCTGCAGTTTCTGCATCTTCTTCATGCCGATGAGCCACTTGTGCTGCAGCGGATAGAGCACGAGTTTGATGATGAGAGTGAGGACGATGATGGCCCAGCCGTAGTTCTTCGTGAAGCGATTCAGCCAGAGCAGAGCGGCCAGGAAGAAGCGGGCGATGATGCCGAAGACGCCGAGCTGCAGCGTCTTTTCGAAGCCGTAGCGGTCGACGACTTTGGCCTCTTTCGGACCGAAGAAGGCGGCGCCGGAGACGACGCCGTCCGGCGCCGCGTTGACGGCGGCGTAGAGCTCGCGGCGTTTATCTTTCTTCTCCACGGCCGGTACGTCGATCGCGCGAATAATTGCGCCGCCTGACTTTTCCGGACGCAAGACGGAGAGGAAGTAGTTGTCCTGGATGCCGACGTACTGCACGGCCGGGAAGATGCTGAGCGTTTCGGCCTTCTCGCGGTTGATGCTTTTCAGGCTGTCGTCGCGCTGAACTACGCCATTGCCCGTGACGATGAACTGGTTGTCCTTCTCGTCAGGCCCGAGCGTTCGAATCCCGGGACCGATGGCGACGCGGTATGGCAGCGGCGGGGTGACCGACACCGCGAAGTTGAAGAGGTACTCCCCGGTGAAGCGGAAGGTCTTGCTGACCGCGTGCGTGCCGTCGGACCAGCGGTACTCGACGACGTGCGCGCCTTTTTCGTCAAACTCGCGGACGGCGTACAGCGCCGCGTTTGCGCGGTGCATGAAGTTAGCGTCGGTCGCTTCGATCGCGAACGGATAGTCGGTGCGGCTCGGCTCGCGCTCTTTGACGAGCTCGACGTTCGTCTGATCGTTCTTGTCGCTCGGCTTTGCTTTGTAGTGGGTGAGTTGAAACGAGACCAGCTCGGCACCACGGTTCGAGAACTTCGCCACGAAGTCGGGGGACTCGATTTTTGTGATGGTCTGCGCGGTCGCTGCGATCGGCGCGACGACAGGAGCAGTTGCCGGCGTTTCGACGGCAGGCGCCGACGTGGTGGTCGACGCGGTAACGGCTGCCGGCTGCGTGGTCGTAGCCGTGGCTGTCGTCGAAGTCGTCTCGACCTTCGCCGGTACCGGCTTTTTCATCAGATCGGGAAAGAGCTTCGGCGCGACGGCCGCCCACAGCCACAGGAATCCGATCGAGATCAGTACTGCCGCAAAGATTCGTTTTTCCATCTCAAGGGACGGGGTCCCAACCTCCAGGATTGAACGGGTGGCAACGCGCCAGGCGCCGGATGCCGAGCCAGACGCCGCGCAGTGTGCCGTGCTTTTCGATCGCCTGCATCATGTAAATCGAGCAGGTGGGGTCGAAGCGGCACATCGGCGGCAGCAGCGGTGAGAGAAATCGCTTGTAAAAACGGAGCGGGGCGAGAGCGAGGACGCGCATGACTCATCGGGACGCGCTGCTCTCGGTCACGACGCGCTTCAAGGCGCGCCGCAGGTCGAGACTGTAATCGCCCCAACTCGCCTGCACGGCATTCGGCTTGACGTTGACGACGACGTCGAGCGAGCGGCTATCGATGTCGAGGGGACCGCGTTGACGCCGGTAGACCTCGCGGGTCCACCGTTTCAGCCGGTTGCGCACGTTTGCCTTGCCACTTTTTTTTGTCGCGGTGATGCCGATGCGCGAATACGGGAGGTCATTCGCGGCATAGAACAGTACGCTGTAATGGGAAAAGAGTTTGCGACCGGCTTCGTAGACGCGAAGGAACTCGCGGCGTTTGGCCAATCGTTTCTCTTTCGGCAGAGCCTCGGAGCTGGCGGAAAGTCCGCCGGCATCGGCTGACAAGCCTAGACCGCCAGGCGCTTGCGGCCCTTGCGGCGGCGCCGTGAAAGCACCGCCTGCCCGTCTTTGGTCCGCATCCGGACCAGAAAGCCGTGCGTGCGCTTGCGGCGGCGGTTATTCGGCTGAAATGTACGCTTCATGATTTCCTTAAGCTTCTGAAAAAGAAGGCGGGGAGTATAGCGGCGGGTCGGAAGGTCGTCAAACCAGCCAGCGACGGGGCGGAACGTGAGGTCATAGCGGGCTATTCCGGCCGGCACGGCCTGCGGCGCTGGTTGCCCAAGGCTCGACCAACAACATCGTTGAGTTCCGCGGCGGGGACTCTCCTGATCTACTGCTCACTGATCTACTGATCGACTGCTTTGTGCTATCTTCGCCTCCCCTTTTTCAGGTCCGAATTTTCCGCAGTTGTTGAAAACCTGCGGATTATTAGAGTGATTGGACCTTGGCCGTGCCCTCTGTGAATCCGCGATGAATCTCTGGAAGCAAGTCCTCGACCGGCTGGAGCAAACCATTGACAGGACTCAATTTGAGACGTGGTTCGCTCCGACCCGTTTCCTCGCCCAGAAGGGTGACACGATCGACGTAAGCGTCCCTTCTCAGCGGTTCGTCTCCGAGATCCGGCAGAACTACGCGCAGCAGATCCGGACCATCCTCGACGAGATGTCGACGGATCATCTCAACCTGCATCTCGTCGCCGACACCGAAGGCACGAGCGAGATGAACATCCCGCTCGGACCGCCGCCGTCGGCCGAGCTGCCGCTCTCGATTTTCAATCCGCGGTACCGGTTCGAAACGTTCGTGGTCGGCAAGTCGAATGAGCTCGCGTTCGCGGCTTCGAAGTCGATCGCTGAGAATCCGGCCGGCTCCTTCAACCCGCTCTTCATCTACGGCGGCGCGGGCCTCGGCAAGACGCATCTGATCCAGGCGATCGGCCAGCAGCTTCGCGACAGCACTGCCGGGTCAAAGGTCGTCTACATGTCGGCCGACTCGTTCGTAACGGAGTTGATCACCTCGATCCGCTACGACCGGATGCAGCTGTTCCGCGATCGCTATCGCAAAGTCGACGCGCTCCTTCTTGACGACATCCAGTTCCTCGCAGGCAAGGAGAGGACGCAGGAGGAGTTCTTCCACACCTTCAACGCGCTCTACGAGGCCCAGAAGCAGATCGTCTTCACCTCGGATGCTCCGCCGAAAGAAATCCCGACGCTCGAGGAGCGGCTTCGCTCACGATTCGAATGGGGACTGATTGCCGACATCCAGCCGCCCGATCTCGAAACGAAGGTGGCAATCCTTCGCAAGAAGGCCGAGGAGCGGGCCATCGATTTCCCGAATGACGCGGCGCTATTCGTGGCCGAGCGCGTGCGAACGAACATCCGCGAACTGGAAGGGCTGCTGAACCGCATCGTCGTCTACGCCTCGATGGCCGGACAAAAACACCTTTCTCTTGAGCTAACGAAGGAAGCGCTGAAGGAACTGCTGTCGAAGGAAAACAAGCCGATCACTCCGACGGAGATCATGCGCGTCGTCGCGGCGCACTACGGAACGACGGTCACGAATCTGAAGTCGAAGTCGAACGCGCAGACGGTCGCCTTCCCGCGTCAGGTGGCGATGTATCTGTGCAAGCACCTGACGGATCTCTCATATCCGGAGATCGGCCGCGTCTTCAATAACAAGCATCACTCGACGGTGATGTACTCAGTCGAAAAGATCGACGAGAAGATGCAGAACGATCCGCAGTTCGCCCGCGTGCTCGAAGGGTTGATGAAGCAGTTTCGATGAAATCCACAGCCCCTGCGGAAACGTCCCACGAAAACCTGCGGACAAAAATGGCTTCGGTCGCGCGGCGCTCAACGACTGCGGAAAACGGAGAAAATCTCCTTCGTTTTTCCGCGACGAAACCCGCAGTTTCACTCCGGAAGGAACTGCTATACTTTCGAAACCTTTGCAGCGCGATGCCGGGTTTTTCCGCACGCATCTACTGCTTCCACTACTAACTAAAAAGACTTTTGTTCTGAAGGAAGAGACATGGAGCTGACCGTCGCAAAAGCTGATCTTCAGAAAGAGTTGCAGCTTTGCCAGGGAGTCGTCGAAAAACGCTCCACGATCCCGATCCTTTCGAACGTCCTGCTCCGTGCCGCCGACGGACGGCTGCAGATGGCCGCGACGGATCTCGACGTCACTATCCTCAGCTCCTGCGCTGCACGCGTGACCACGCCCGGCGGCGTGACCATCGAAGCGAAACGCCTCTTCGACATCGTCCGATCGCTGCCCGACGAAGACGTCCACATCACCCTTCAGGAAAACAACTCACTCCTCGTCAACTCCGGGACCGCCAAGTTTCGGCTCTTGGGATTGCCCGCCGAGGACTATCCGACGCTGCCGACGGTAAACGCGACCGAGTCCTACGACATCGCGCTCGACGAATTGAAGACGATGGTGGCGAAAGTGAAGTTCGCTATCACGCACGAAGAGACGCGCTTCCAGCTGAACGGCGCGCTGCTCAAGGTGCAGCCGGCGAAGATGGAGATGGTGGCCACCGACGGTCACCGCATGGCGCTGATCAATTTTCCGCAGGCCAGCAACGGCAAGCCGAAAGGCACCGACCTCACGATTCTCATTCCGCGGAAAGCGATGGAAGAGATCATGCGTCTCGAAGCGGGCGAAGACGGCAACGTCCGTTTCGGCGTCTCCGAAAACCATCTTTTCTTCGAGGCCGCCGACCGCCGCCTGCTGGCGCGCATGATCGACGTGAATTTTCCGAACTACATGGAAGTCATCGCCCGCGACAACGACCGCAAAGTGCTCGTCGACCGCGAGCGGCTGCTGGCCACGATCCGCCGCATCTCGCTCGTCGCGAACGAGCGTACACGCGCGGTGCGCTTCGATTTCGCGCCCGGCAAACTGACGGTGTCGTCGACCAATCCGGAGCTCGGCGATGCGCGCGAGACGGTTCCCATCGACTACGCCGGCGATCCGTTCTTCGTCGGCCTCAACGCCGCGTACGTGACCGATTTCCTCAGCGTCTGCGACACGCAACAGGTCTCGCTCGATCTGAAGGACGAAAACAGCCAATGCATCGGCCGTCCGTCGTCGAATGACGCCGACCTGGCGTATGAGTACCTGTACGTCGTCATGCCGATGCGCCTCACGGCGTGATTGTCATCCTGAGCCGCCGGAGCGACGTAGGCGAAGCCGAAGTCGCGCAGGACGGTCGAAGGACCTCCTTCGTGGTAGCCCAGGCGGGCGGGGGCAATTTCCACAACGCAAGCATCATGGGGTCCTTCGACCGTCCTGCGCTGCTCCGTGCTTCGCACTCCGCAGCTCCGGCGGCTCAGGATGACAGGTTGTGATTCTCCGCAGCCTCACAACCCAATCCTTCCGCAACCTCGGCGCGGAAGAAGTCGCCTTTCACGATCAGGTCAACATCGTCGTCGGCCGCAACGGACAGGGGAAAACGAATCTGCTCGAAGCGATCTACTTCCTGGCGACGACGAAATCGTTTCGTACCGCGCGCATCGGCAGCGTGTTCCAGTTCGGGTCGCCGAGCGTCTTCGTCTCAGGACTGCTGCACCGGTTCGGCGTCGACAAGACGCTGTCCGTCGGCTTGGAGACTGGCGAGACGCGGCACCGCGCGCTGTTGATCAACGGTGAGCGCGTCACGCTGTCGGCGTACGTGAATGCGATGAGTGTCTTCGCCTACTCGTCGGCGCGGCTGGACATCCTGCGCGGCGCGCCGGAAGAGCGTCGGCGATTTCTGGATCGCGGCATCGCCAGCGTCGATCCGAGCTACCTCGAAGCGGTCAGCCGCTACGGCCGCGCGCTACGCCAACGCAACGCGCTGCTGGCCAGCGGGAGCACGTCGTCGCTGAACGCATGGGACGAGGAGCTGTCGAACGCCGCGGCGCCGCTGCAGCGCGGGCGGGCGTCGTATGCCGAGGCGTTGAGTGGCGCGTTCGCGGAAATCGTGGCGGAGTATCGGTACCACATCCGCAATCTGGCGATCGATTACAAGCCGAGCTCCGTCGACGACCTCCCGCGAATTCGCCGCGAGGAGTTGCGCGCGCGCATGTCGCTGGCGGGGCCGCAGCGCGACCTCCTTGCGTTTTCCATTGATGGCCGGCCTGCCGCCGAAGTCCTTTCCGGCGGCGAGCAGAAGATGGTCGTGCTCTTTCTGAAGTTCGCGAAACTGGCCCTTTTCCGGCGCCGTTTCGATGAGGCGGCCCTCTTCTTGCTGGACGACATCGACGCCGAGCTCGACCTGGAAATCCTTGAGCAACTGCTCCTCAAATTGCCAGCCCAAACGCAGGTTTTCGCGACGAGCGCGAAAGAGCGCTTTCTCCGAACGTTGGAGGCCGGGCCGCATCGGCGCTTACTCATTGAAAACGGGAGAGTTACAGCAGCAATCGAAAAGCCGTGAAACGTTCCGTGGAACGCAATAATCGAGATACAATTCAGGTTATCGACCGCGGCGTAAAAACCTCAGCAATCGGGCTCGTCGGGAGACGCGTCACCTACCGCCAAAAACCAACGCCGGGAAGCATCTGAATGCCAGACGACTACATCCTCGATGAGAGCAACGATAACGCCTACGACGCGTCGGAGATCACTCCGCAGGCGCCGTCGATCGCCGGTGATTACACCGCCGAAGACATCAAAGTTCTCAAAGGCCTCGACGCCGTCCGCAAGCGCCCCGGCATGTACATCGGCGACACCGACGACATCACCGGCCTGCATCACATGGTCTACGAAGTCGTCGACAACGCCATCGACGAAGCGCTGGCTGGCTACGCGAACAGGGTCCAGGTCACGATCCACACCGACAACTCGGTGACCGTCGAAGACAACGGCCGCGGCATCCCGGTCGATCTGCACAAAGAAGAGAACCGTTCCGCGGCCGAGGTCATCATGACCGAGCTGCATGCGGGCGGTAAGTTCGACAACAACTCGTACAAAGTCTCCGGCGGCCTGCACGGCGTCGGCGTTTCCGTCGTCAACTTCCTCTCCGAATGGCTTGAGCTGGAGATTCATCGCGACGACTACATATGGCGCCAGCGCTACGAAGGCGGTGTTCCGAAGCACCCCATCGTCCGCGGCGAGAAGACCACGCACCGCGGCACACGCGTCACCTTCAAAGCCGATCCGGCCATCTTCTCCGTCACTGAGATGAACTTCGAGACGCTTTCGCAGCGTCTTCGCGAGCTGGCCTTCCTCAACTCCGGCGTCTTCATCGCCATCGCCGACGACCGCACTGAGAAGAAGCACGAATTCTGCTACCAGGGCGGCATCGTCTCGTTCGTGAAGGACCTGAACAAGAACAAGGTCCCGCTACACGAGGATCCGATCTTCATCCGCGACGAGAAAGACGGCGAGGGCGTCGAGATCGCGCTGCAGTGGAACGAGGGTTATACCGAGAACCTCTACTGCTTCACGAACACGATCAAGAACCTCGACGGCGGCACGCACCTGGTCGGCTTCAAGGCCGCGCTGACCCGCACGATGAACAAGTACATCGAGGCGTCCGGCGTCCTGCAGAAGCTGAAGCTCAGCCTCGAGGGCGATGACATCCGCGAAGGGTTGAGCGCCGTCATCTCGGTCAAGATCCGCGACCCGAAGTTTTCGTCGCAGACGAAAGACAAGCTGGTCTCCTCGCACGTGAAGACCTGGGTCGAGCAGGTCGTCGGCGAACGCCTCGGCGAGTTCCTCGAAGAGAATCCGAAGGAAGTTCGACGCATCGTCGACAAGGTCATCGAAGCCGCCCGTGCACGCGAAGCGGCGCGCAAGGCTCGCGACCTGACCCGCCGCAAAGGCGCACTCGACTCGGCATCACTCCCCGGCAAGCTCGCCGACTGTCAGGAACGCGATCCCCGCTTCTGCGAGATCTACTTTGTCGAGGGCGACTCCGCAGGCGGCTCAGCGAAGCAGGGACGCGATCGCCGTTATCAGGCCATCCTCCCGCTCAAAGGCAAGATCCTGAATGTCGAGCGGGCGCGTCTCGACAAGATGCTCTCTTCCGAGGAAATCCGGCTGATGATCACGGCCCTCGGCACAGGCATCGGAGCCGGCGATTTCGACGTCGCCAAGCTCCGCTACCACAAGATCATCATCATGACGGACGCCGACGTCGACGGATCGCACATCCGCACGCTGATCCTCACGTTCTTCTTCCGCTACATGCGCGAGATCATCGATCGCGGCTACCTTTTCATCGCCCAGCCGCCGCTGTTCAAGGTCACGCAGAACAAGAAGGACACCTACATCAAGGATGAAGGCGAGCTGTCGCGCTTCCTCCTGACACGCGTCTCGGAAAATATCGAGATCACGCCGCAGGCCGGCCTCTCGCTCAAAGGCGAGGTGTTGGTCAACATGCTGCAGCGGATGGAGGAGTACCTCCTGCACGCGCGCAAGCTCCAGTCGCGCGGCATTCCGCGCGAAGTGCTCGACGTCCTCTTCGCCGAGGGCTTCGTCGACCGCAGCGCCATGGCCGACCCCGATAAACTCGAAGCGCTTGTGAAGGCGCTGACCGCGCATGGTTTCCAGCACGCGCGCCTCATGACGGACGAAGAAACCGAGACTCCGACGGTGCACTTCTCTGTCGGCGGCAACGGCACGGGAAAGAAAGTCGTCATCAGCAGCGAAGTCCTTTCCACGTACGAATATCGCCAGATGGCGAAGTCTTACGAGCAGCTCTCCGCATTCGGATTGCCGCCCTACACACTCAAACACAATGACAATTCAGACGTCGTCATCACTGTCGACGATCTGATCGAGCGCATTTATGACTTGGCCAAAAAAGGCCTCGCCATCAGCCGCTACAAGGGCCTCGGCGAAATGAATCCGGAACAGCTGTGGGAGACCACAATGGATCCTGAGCGCCGTCGGCTGTTGCAGGTCAAAATTGAAGACGGCGTCGGCGCCGAGGAACTGTTTACGGTTCTTATGGGCGATCAAGTCGAGCCGCGGCGCGTCTTCATTCAGGACAATGCGCTCGAAGTGAAGAACCTCGATATCTAATGAGCGACGATTTCGACTACACAACACACAACGAGCAGCGTTATCCCGTCAATATCGAAGACGAGATGCGCAAGTCGTATCTCGACTACGCGATGTCGGTCATCATCGGCCGCGCGCTGCCCGACGTCCGCGACGGCCTGAAGCCGGTGCATCGCCGCATCCTTTACGGGATGTATGAGCAGGGAAATACGGCGAGCAAGGCGTATAAGAAGTCGGCGCGTATCGTCGGCGACGTCATGGGTAAATATCACCCGCATGGCGACAGCGCGATCTATGACTCGATCGTGCGAATGGCGCAGGACTTCTCGATGCGCTATCGGCTCGTCGATGGCCAGGGGAACTTCGGCTCCGTGGACGGCGACAATCCGGCGGCAATGCGTTACACCGAAATTCGCCTGACGCGGCTCGCCGAAGAGCTGATGCGTGACGACATCGACAAAGAGACTGTCGATTTCGTCCCCAATTACGACGGCACCGAACGCGAGCCGGCTGTACTTCCGGCGAAGTATCCGAACCTGCTCGTCAATGGCTCGTCAGGCATCGCCGTCGGTATGGCCACGAACATTCCGCCGCACAATCTCGGCGAAGTGATCGATGCCTGTCTCATGGTCATCGAAAATCCGCATGCGTCAGTGAAAGAGCTGATGGCCGTAATGCCCGGCCCCGATTTCCCGACGGCCGGTTTCATCTTCGGCGTCGAAGGGATTTACGATGCCTACAACACCGGCCGCGGAATCATTCAGGTCCGCGCCCGCGCCGCGATCGAAACCCAGAAGAAGAGCGAGCGCGAACAGATCGTCGTGACGGAAATCCCGTACATGACGAACAAGAAGCGCCTGCTTGAAAAAATCGCCGAGCTGGTTCACGACAAACGGATTGAAGGCATCAGCGATCTCCGCGACGAATCCGACCGCGAAGGCATGCGCATCGTGATCGAACTCAAACGCGATGCAATCGCCGAGGTCGTGCTGAACAATCTGTATCGCAACACGCAGATGCAGACCACGTTCGGCATTATTTTTCTGGCCATTGTCAACAACAAGCCGGAGGTCATGGACCTCCCGACGCTGCTGCATCATTTCGTCGAGCATCGCAAAGAGATCGTCGTCCGCCGCACGCGCTACGACCTGCGCAAAGCCGAGGAGCGCGCCCATATCCTCGAAGGTCTGGTCAAAGCGCTCGACGTCATCGACGAGTTGATCGCTCTCATCCGCGGCAGCCGCACGCCGCAGGAAGCGAAGAGCGGTCTGATCGAACGCTGGCAGTTCAGCGATGTGCAGGCTCAGGCGATTCTCGACATGCGCCTGCAACGCCTCACTGGTCTCGAGCGCGAGAAGATCGTGGCCGAGTACGAAGAAGTCCAAGCCACCATCCGCCGCCTCCGCGAGATCCTCGGATCCGAGTCGCTCGTCCTCGGCATCATCAGCGCCGAACTGCGCGAGATCAAAGAAGCGTACGGCGACGTGCGCCGCACGGAGATCGTGCCGCAGGCCAGCGACATCACCATCGAGGACATGATCGCCGACGAGGACATGGTCATCACCGTGTCGCGCGGCGGCTACATCAAGCGCTCGCCGCTGTCGCTTTACCGCGCGCAGCGCCGCGGCGGCAAGGGCCGCATCGGCATGCAGACGAAGGAAGAGGACATCGTCGAGCACCTCTTCGTCGCCAGCGCGCATTCGTATGTACTCGTCTTCACAGACCGCGGCCGGCTGTACTGGATCAAAGTGCACCAGATCCCCGAGGTCGCGTCGAACGCGCGCGGGAAGGCGATCGTCAACTTGTTGACTGTCGAACAGAACGAAAGCGTGCGCGCGCTTCTCACGATTCGCAATTTCAATGACGCGAAGTACGTGGTCATGGTTACTCGCGCCGGCAAGATCAAGAAGACGGAGCTGACGGCGTTCTCGAACGTCCGCGCCACCGGCATCATCGCCATCGACATCAACGAAGGCGACGACCTCTACGCCGTGCGCCTCTCGCAGGGCGACGACGAGATCTTCATCGGCACGCACGACGGCATGGCCATCCGCTTCAACGAAAACGGTGTCCGCCCCATGGGCCGCGGCGCCGCCGGCGTGAAAGGCATCTCGCTTCGCGAAGGCGATTACGTCGTCGAGATGGACGTGCTCCCAGCATCCGGCGAACCGGTGCCCGAGCCGCCTGCTGAGGGCGAAGAGCCCGAGATCGTCGAAACCGAGCCGGAGACGGATGACGCGGAAGTCATCGCCACCGATGAGCGCGGCCAGGTACTCACCGTCACCGAAAAAGGCTTCGGCAAACGGACGCCGGTTTCCGCGTATCGCCTGCAGTCGCGCGGCGGCATCGGCGTTACGAACATCAAGACGACCGACAAGAATGGCAAAGTGGCCGGCATCTCGTACGTCTTCGAAGACGATCAGGTTCTGCTCATCACGGAGCAGGGGATGATCATCCGCACGAACGTCGCCGACATCCGCTCGATCGGCCGCAGCACACAGGGAGTTCGCGTCATCAACATCGACGAGAACGATCTGGTCGTTGCGGCAGTGAAGCTGGTGGACAAGGACGACGGCGAAGAAGAACTCGCAGACGACGCCGAACCGACCGATTCCGAAACGCCTGACGACGACACGATTCACTAGCTCGACGCCGACGTACAATCGCGCATGCACAAAATCTCGCGCGAGCGCGTGACGCAGCTCGCGCGCGACCTTCTGGAGGCGATGACGCGAACGCGCTCCGTCACGCTCCTGAAGGAGCGCGAAGTGGTCCGCCAGTCAATCGCCCACGCGTTGGCCGACGAGCTGAAACGCGAAGAAGAGCGCGAGGAAAACGTCCGCCGCCGCATCGCTACGATGAAGAAGCCGCCGGCCTCACGTTCGCGCGAGTACGAGATGCTCTTCGTTCAATTGATGGAAGAGGAGTACCTGCGCGAAGGGCTCGACACCTAAGACACGAGGATTTTCAGTCCTCCGCTCTTAGGAGCAAGACAAACGGAACGTTGAAGCAGAAATGGTGGCGGAGCCCTTGGCCAACCAACGCCGCCGGCCGTGCCGGCTACGCGTCGGCGCGCGCTTCTTCGGGCTCGCGCACCTCGACGTCGGAGTCATCCCCGTCGTCGCTTTGCATCTCGGTGCGCCAGCGCTGCGCTTTCATCTGCTCGAAAATCCCGCCGGCGTGTCCCGCCGGAATCCATGAATTGCCCCCGCACTTGGGGCAGCGATTGCGGAAGGCGATGTTCTTCCCGCAGTCGGGACAGATGATCACCAGCGAGTGCGACAGCTCGAACTTCTGCTCCCCCTCGGCATCAAGGCTGTTCAGGAACGAGGCGAGGTTCGTGAAGGTATCTTCGAGAGACATGACAGCTCGGCACGGTCAAACTGCACGGCGCGTGCCGGTTGTCAGCGCATGTAACCGACCGCGCTGAACTGCAGCGCGCGCTGTTTGTCCCGCGCTACGCGCGCGGCCAGTTGTCTCATCGGCGCGAAGATCGCAGGTATCGCCGCGTCGTTCAGCGGATACGCTTCCGCGGGATCGTGGCGATAGTCGTAGAGCACGTCGCCTCTGCCCGGCCACAGAATCAACTGGTAGTCGCCGGAAACGACACTAAAGCCGCGCTCCACGGTTGAGTTGTCATTCGGGACGCGTGCAAATTCGTAAATCGAGACGACCGGCCTGCGCTTCCTGACGTCGAGCAGCGGAAGCGGCTCATCGCCGCGAAAAATCTTTGCGGCGCGGAGCAGCGATGGATAGAGGTCCGTCGTAATTACAGGCTCTGTCACGCGCTGCCGCGGTACTCCTGGAAGCCGCAGAACGAGCGGTACGTGCGTCGATTCCCTGTAGGCATCCGCTCCATGAGCGGTGCGCCCGTGTTCGACGAACTCCTCTCCATGATCACCCACCACCGCAACGATCGTATTCGGCTCGCGAGCCGCGGCGTCGAGCAGCGCTCCGAGGGAACGATCCGCGCACGACATCGCAGTGCGGTACTGAGCGTGTGCACGCGTAACGATCGAGGGCGCGGGCTGATGCCCGCCAGGAGTCGCTGTCAGAAACACATCACGGTCCGGTCTCGAGAGGGGCTCAAACCCCGCTGGACGGCACTCCCGCGGTACGTAGTACGGATCATGCGTGTCGAGATAATTCACCGCGAGCAGGTATGGGCGGTGCGCGCGCTTCATGTAGCGCAGCGCGCGCGACGTAACCTCCGAAGCGGTGAACCAGCTGCAAAGAGGCATCCGCGGACCGCCATTCATCAGCACGCGAAACATCAGTTCGCCGATGCCGGAATGACACACTCCCGAACGGCGCGACGTCGTGAACTCGTTGAAGCCTTTCGAAAAACCCGCGTCGGCACTCAACAAGGGATTGGAGAAGATCGCCGCCGTGTCATAGCCGCGCGACTGAAACTGCTCCGGTAGCCGAGGGCCGTCGTACTGGAAGACGCCGTTCGCGTCCGGCGGCACGCGCCACCAATTCGCGCCCGTAAAAACCGCAAAGTGTGAAGGGATGGTCCACGAAGCGGGCGCCCACGCACTGCTGAACGTCGTCGCTTTTGCGGCGAACGCCGCCAGATGTGGCATTGCCGGAGGGATCGCTTCCAGCGCGTCATCCGCGCGCGTCGTGTCGAGAAAAATCAACACGACATTGCGAGCATTTGCCGCGTGAGCCGCGGGCGATGAAACCCAGTCCGCGATACGAACATCGGCGGCCACATAGACGAGCAGGCCGACTCCGAGCAGCATCGCGAGGCCGTACGCCAGCGTGTGCCGGCTTTTTCCGAGGGGGATGAAGGACAACAGGATCGCTATTACGGTCGTCGCCGCAAGCCACGCCAGCAGAACACGCGACGACGGCCATCCCATCATCTCTTTGAACGGAGTTGCGCCGCGGCTCAGAAGAAGAAATCCCGGACCGGCTACGGCAAGCGGAAACCAGCGCAGCCGGCGCAGGCCCCCGTAACTGAACACGACACCGGTCGTGCAGCAACAGATCGCCCACGTCAAGACGAACACGAGCGGTTCTAGTGGCGCAATCTGCAGATGCGACGAGTTCTCGTGAAGGAACGAATCAATGACGCCGACAAGGGCGCCAAGCACGGCTCCAGCAGCAGGCGTACTCAGCCTCCGCTTGAAGAACGACAACGGCACTGCGCTTTGACGGACGAACGGCGAGAGCGTTTACCGTCAGATGCGCATCACGTCGAACTGCTCGTGATGCAGCGAGTCGTCGGGCTTGAAGACGAGATGCACGCCCATGTTGCGCTCGATCTCTTCGAAAATCGGATCGTTGGCGTTGTGCACGGAGCCGTAGACGACGGGATTGAGACGGACGATGACGTCCTGCCCTTCGTGCAGATCGTGCAATTTCGCCAGCTCGCGCCAGATCTCGAAGGCGATCGTCGTATTCGATTTGATCCTGCCACTGCCGCCGCAGTACGGGCAGGCCTGCGTCAGCGAGCGCTCCAGACTCTGTCGCACACGCTTGCGCGTCATCTCGATTAAACCAAACTCGGAAATCTGCAGGATTTTTGTCTTCGACCGATCTTTCCGAATCTCCGTCTCGAGCGCCTCGAAGAGCCGCTCGCGATTGGCGAGATCCTCCATGTCGATGAAGTCGAGCACGATGATCCCGCCGAGGTCGCGCAGGCGGATCTGGCGGACGATTTCTTTGGCCGCTTCGAGGTTCGTCTTGAAGACTGTCTCCTCCAGATTTTTCTTGCCGACGTACTTGCCCGTGTTCACATCGATCGCCACGAGCGCCTCAGTCTGATTGATGACGATGTAGCCGCCGGACTTCAGCCACACTTTTGACTTCAGCGCCTTCAGGATCTCGGCCTCGATGCTGAAGTCCTCGAAGATCGGCTCATCGCGCCGGTAAAGCCGAACGCGCGAAACGAGGTTCGGCTGGATCTGATCGAGGAACTCGACGATGCGCTGATATTGATCGACGGAGTCGACCCAAACGCTCTTAAACTCGGGCGAGAGCACGTCGCGAATCGTGCGGAGGACGAGATCGAGATCGTGATGCAGCGCTGTCGGCGCCGACGCTTTCTCGCCTTTCCGCTTGATCTGCTCCCACAACTCGGTGAGGTACTTGAGATCGGCGCGGAACTCATCCTCCTCGCGCTCCTCGCCTGCCGTGCGGACGATGAATCCACCCGCGCCGGGCGGACGAATGCGATCGAGGATTTCCTTGAGCCGCGTCCGTTCGCCCTCGTTCTCGATACGCCGCGAGACGCCGATGTGGTTGACGGTCGGCATGTAGACGAGGAAGCGGCCCGGCAGCGTGATGTGACTGGTGATGCGCGCGCCCTTGCCGGCGATCGTGTCCTTCGACACCTGCACGACGATCTCCTGCCCTTCGCGCAGCAGGTCCGAAATCGAAGCCTCGGCGCGTTGCTGCGGAACATCATCGAGCGTGAGGTCATCAGTCGAGTCGGCGTTGTCGAACTCCTCGAGATCCTCGACGACGTCGGAGACGTACAGAAACGCGTCGCGCTCCAGCCCGAGGTCGACGAACGCCGACTGCATGCCGGGGAGAACCTTCGTGACGCGGCCTTTGTAGATGTTGCCGACGATGGTGCGATGCCGCGTACGCTCGACCCACAGCTCGACGACCTGCCCTTCATCGAGCACGGCGATTCGGGACTCGTGTTTCGCGGCATTGATGACGATTTCGCGGGACATGGTTATCCCTCGTACTCTATCCTGAAGGTTGCGCAGCAAACTTCAGGATCTACGGTGGCACCGCGGCAACTGGAGATCCTGACGCTCGCTTCGCTCACGCAGGATGAAATCTAAAACAACGATCTACTTCGCCGGCGCCATCAGCGGCGGCCGCGCCGACGTAGGCCTCTACCGCGAGATCATCGCAGCGCTCGAAGCCGCGGGTCATCACGTGCTCGCAGGCGCCGTAGCCGCGGAACACGTGACGGCATCCGGCGAGGCACTCGACTCCTGCGCGATCTTCGATCGCGACCTGGGCTGGATCGCCGCGGCCGACATACTCGTGGCCGAGGTATCGATGCCGTCGACGGGAGTGGGATATGAGATCGCCACCGCACGCTACCGATACGGAATCCCGGTCATCTGTCTCCACCGCCCGGCCCACACATCGCGATGCACGGCTATGGTTTCCGGCGACCGCGGAATCGACCTGATCGAGTACTCCGAAGTCGCCGATTTGCTCCCGCGCCTCACCTCCGCCCTCGCGAAATACACCGCCACCCCCCTCGGTTTGCCCCCACGTTGACGGCGTAGACGACGCTTTGCTATCGTCCGCCGCCCGCCGCGCCGCAAGTACTCCGGCATAGCTCAGTTGGTAGAGCAACGGACTGTTAATCCGTGGGTCGTAGGTTCGAGTCCTACTGCCGGAGCCAGGCGCCTCCCACCTTCGTCCTACGCCTTCACGTCGCTGCGCTTTTCGGCGAATGCGCCGACTAGCTTCATCAGGATCGGCAGTCCTGTCGTCAGCGCGGTGGCAAGGGCGGTGGTCGTGGTCAGCATGTCTTTCTGGGTGGCGAAGAGCACGAGCAGGAAGCTGATGATGATCACGAAGAACGGGAGGCGCAGGGAGTCCCAGGTGCTGGCGCCGCGATTTTCGCGTGCGATCGTGACGATGTTTTCGCGATCGGCGGCTTCGAGGACGTAGAGGCGGAACGATTCGCTGAAAAGCTCCAGGTTCGGGTTGCGGCGTACCAGACCGCGCGCCATGAGCCGGCGCAGGGTGCGGCGGTTCCGGCCATTGGCCAGTCCATTGTGCGCAAGCTGATAGAGCAACAGCTTTTCGTCTTCCCGGCAGCTCGACCAGAGGCCGGCGAAGTACGTTTCGGCGCGTTCGCAGAGCTCGTCGAGCAGGCGGCGCTGGTCCGTATCGGGATCGCTCATCTTGAGCGTGCGGCGCAGGTCAGCTTCCGCTTCTAGCTCGTTGTAGAGGCGGCGCAGGAACGCGTTGTACGCCGTCTCCTTTTCCAACCAGGTCTTCGGCTCGGCGGCGGAAAGCATGCTGACGGTGCGCAGCGCGTTGCGGCGCTCCCACTCCTCGTGGCGGAGATCCAGCTCTTCCGCCGTCACCGTGACGAAGCACTGGAGAAGAGTGGTCCAGCGCGCGAAGTACGCCGCGGTTTCCTCGGCCGGCATCGCCGGCGGCGGCGGAGTGGTCGGCATGTACGACGTGCTCACCGCCGACGCAACGATGAGGGTGCGGTCGGAAAGCATGAGCAGCCGTTCCAGCCACTGCAGCTTCTTCACGTTGATGTCACCGTCGTTGATTCCGTACTCGAAATCGATCACACGAACGTTCCGTCCCGCGTCGGTGCTGTCGAGTCTCTCCAACGCGGAAGACCAATTGCCGGCGGCGTCGAGCGCTGCGAACGAGACGTCGACGAACGCAAGCCCCTTCGTCAGCGAATCGATGTCGCGGTCGCGACGCACCAGGAAGATGTGCTCGCCGAGTGTCGGACTCAGAGGCTTGCGCGCAAGCCAGTCGGGTTCCCGGATGTCGATCAACAGAACGCGTTTGGCGATGAAGTCGGCGGCGTACCAGAAAAGGGCCAGAATCGGCAGACCGAGGAGAATGATCGCAAGCGCGTGAGCCCAATTTTCGGACGGCCGCCAGAGTGAGGCCTGCGGCAGGGACGACTCGATGACGATTTTCTGCGTGATGTGCTTCAGGTCGTCCTCGTTCCAGAAGCGGATCGCGACGTCCGTATCGAAATGGACCTTGCGAACGAGCTTGATTCGCGGTTGCTGATCCTCCGAGCCGTGCGTTTCGTCTGTGGTGCACCAGTGCCAGAGGTTGTCGGCGGACCCTCCGGCGAAAAGAGGACGGATGGCGATGGAGTCTTCATACAACGACGGCAGCCACGTCGAAGCCCACGATGGGATCGTCCAGTTCTTCTCCGCCGCGTCTGCATCGGTGCACGATTCGGCTTCGTCTGCGACACGCGGCGCCGTACCACCTTCGGCAGCGGGAGCGAGATACCAGTGGCTGCCGAAGAGCATGTGCAGACGGTTGGTGAAGATGTCGGAGTACAACTGTCGCCTCGTGGGTAGCGGCACGTCCGGCGGCAGAGCACACATCGTCACGAGGTGATCGATGCGTTCTTCGAGACCGGCCGCGGCGCGGAGCTGGGTGTACTTCACCATCAACTCTTGCTCCACGTGCCTGCTGATCGTGAAAAAGCCGACGACCGGCAACACCACACCAATGATGATCAGCAACACGCCGCAAGCGCGGTAGAGAGTGGAGTAGCCGTAGCGCGCCTGCACGCTTCGCAATGCATCGCGCACACGCCCGCCGTACTTCCAGCGGCCGAGGAGGACGTACGTCAAGAGGGCCACACCGAGCGTCGCAAGGAGCAGGATCGTTCTCACGATCGCCGGAGCATGTCCGGAGAAACGTTCGGGATGGATCTCCGCGAGAAGCATGTGCGCGACCAGCATCGACGTGACGATGATCCAGACCGCGGCGCCGATGGCGAACCGGCGCGGTGCGCCGGTGCGGTGAAGCACGAGGTACGTCGTCACGATCGAAAGAAGGGGAATGATGACGATACCCGCGAAAGCGGCCCACGGCGCGAATGCGTAGTTGTTGAGACAGAAGAGCAGAAGCAGCGCCAGGAGAATGCAGGTCAACCTCAGATAGTCGCCGTGGCGTGTCTGATCGGGCCAAAGCCGCGGCGCGCGATACCGCGGCCGCAGTAGCAAAACGGCGAGGTAGACGAGGAAGTAGGGTGTAGAGCTGAGAAGAAGAAGCGACAGCGTCAGGAGCGTCGCCTCGACGTTCAGCACGCGCGTCAGCCGTTTCGCGCGGAACGTGACCAGCGTCCATTGCGAGCCGCTCAGCGGACGGACGTACATCGACTCGTCGTCGCCCCAATAGGTCGCGTCGACGTGCCCGGCCTGCCTCGCCACGACGGCGGAACGGAGAGCGCGATTCCGATCGGTCTCGGTGAAGAAGTTCTCGAACCCGATTCGCTGCGTGTCGGAGTGGTAGATGACGTTGCCGGTTTCGTCGATGATTGCGATGTCCGCTCCCGGCGGGCGAACCGCCTCGCTGATGTCGATCAGATTCGTGGCCATGGCAATGACCGAGAGCGGCTTGTGGTTCTTGTCCCACTCCTCCGCCTTCTCGGTCTTTTTCGCTACGATGGCCCGAACTTCGCCCGTCGCTTTCGACCGTACCCAGTCCAACACGTACGGAACGGGCGGAGCGCTTGGCACGGTCCACGTTCTGTCCGGTTCGGCCAGTTTGAAGTACGTCCGGGCGCTGACGTCTTTGAGCGGACTGAGGGTGCGGCCGAAGCGAACTTTCTGGAGCCCGTCGTCACCGATCCATACGATCGAGTCGATGTAGGGATAGATGCCGGCCGCTTCGTTGCTGAGGAGACTCATCGGCAGTGTCTGCACTGCCTTCGGCGTGTCCACGACCTTTTCCGCCTCGCCGCGCGTGAGCTCCTCGGCCTTCGACAACACGGCCATGGCGCGGCTGACGTTGAGAGCAAAGTCGCGGTTCACGGCGTCGCCGAAGTTCTGAAGCTGCTCGTCGGCGGTTTGCGTAATGCCGCGGTAGGCGAATGCATCGAGCAAGGCAACCGTGAGGACTGCTGCACCGACAATGGTGCAGACGATGATGAGCACGACGTCGGTGATCGCCAGAGGCTGACTCGGATGAATCAGCGCGATCCGAAGATAGGGCCAGCAGCAAAGTGCGAGTAGGACGATGGCAATCGCGATCAGGACGACCGAGGTTGAAACCGCGAAGACGTCATAGCGAAAACGTGACGCCGACACGAGTCCGCACACGATCAATTCGTTGCTGTTGCCGTGGACGCCGCCCGCTTTGCGCGAGTAGGTATAAGGCTGCGTGAACAAGACATAGTCGGTGCCGCCGAGTGACACCGTCATCTGGCTCGTTGCGATCTTCAGTGACGCGGGAGCGACCGCTTCATAGTCGGAGAACAATCCCCCCTTTTTTCTCTTTAGCGCTGTCAGGTTGGTGATCAAGACCGGCGCTCCGCTATCGCGTTCCGTCATCGCGGTCTGCTTGCCTGGCGCATCCGGCGCGGCCGGCTTAGGGGTGACCGTTGGAGCGGTCGCCATCTGAGGCGATCCCGTCACGGCCGTGGTCGTCGCCGGTTCCGTGGAGTTGATCGGCGCGATGGGAGGAAGTTCTTCCGCTTCGTCGATCCATTCCTGCTTAGTGCCGAGAAGGGTCGAAGACGCGGGCGGAGGCCGGACGCTGTACAGGACGGTGCCGTCTTCCTTCGCCAGGAGCACCACGTCGAATGCCGAGCCGAGGTCGCTCGTGAAAACAGGGCGGACTACGTCGTCGATCATGACGGAAGCGCAAGATGCCGCTGGCTTCTGGTCGACATACGCCTGGAGCCGCACTTTCCAACCTCGTGCGGCCTCCACGAGGTCCCGGCGCATTTGGACTTTGCCGCTGGGATTCCGCTTCGGCCATTCTTCCGGCAGTTCGTCGGTGCACTGTCCGAACTTCAAGCCGGACACGTAGTAGAGATCCCCCGGTTTCGTGACTCCGTTGGGGTCCGCGGATTTGGCTTTCAGACTGACGAAATCCGAAAACATCGTCACGCGGCCTTCGACCTGCGCGGTGAGCATAGAGAGAAGGCGCAGGTTCCGGCCGGTGTAGTACTCCGCGTGCTGACGGTAATAAACGTAGTAGGAGCTCCCCACGACCGCCAGCACGACGATCGTGATCACGAGCGGCACCCGCGAGCCTTGCTGCTTCGCCTTCTTGACGTCGCCGCTATCCGTTTTGGACCTGAAAACCATTTTGGCGTTGGGAGGACCCTCTCCCGACCTCCGGTAGTAAAGAAGTAGTGCGTGCCGATCGGGATTCGTTACATCGCACCGCCGCGCTAAACTTGCGTCGCATGAAATTCGGCGTCGTCGTCCTTCCCGGCTCGAACTGCGATCACGACGCGGTGCATGTGACGCGTGATGTGCTCGGCGCCGAGGTCGAAGTGCTGTGGCACAAGGAGACCGACCTTCGCGGTGCCGACTGCGTGATCATCCCCGGTGGGTTCGCGTACGGCGACTACCTTCGTGCCGGCGCGCTGGCGAAGTTCGCGCCGGTGATGGAGCCGATCCGGCGTCATGCGGCCGATCGCGGAATGGTCTTCGGCATCTGCAACGGGTTTCAGGTGCTCACCGAGGCCGGTCTGCTGCCGGGCGCGTTGATGCGCAACGAGCACCTGCGCTTCCTCGGCCGCGATGTTTTTCTGCGCGTCGAAGAGACGGATACGCCGTTCACGTGCGAATTGGAACGCGGCGCGGTGTTGCGTGTTCCGATAGCGCATGGCGAGGGGAACTACTTCGCGGATGACGCAACGCTCGATGAGCTCGAGCGCAATCGCCAAGTCATCTTTCGCTATTGCGACGCGGAGGGGCGCATCACGCACGACGCGAATCCGAACGGATCGGCGCGCAACATCGCCGGCATCTGCAACGTGGGCCGGAACGTGCTCGGGATGATGCCGCATCCGGAGCGGTGCTCCGAGGCGCTGCTCGGCAACACCGACGGCTTCGGTATTTTCCGCTCGATCGCTGCGGCGATGGCAAAGGTCTGAGCGGATGCGCTTCGTACTTGCCACAGTGATCGCGCTGACGATCGTCGCGCCGATTGCACGCGCGCAGGAAGATGTCCCCGAAGTCGCGCGCAGTCTCATGGAAGAGGCCGAGCGCGCACGCGAAGCGAATCGGATCGACGACGCGGTCGCGAAATATCGCCGCGTCATCGAAGTCGCGCCCTCGCTGGCATCCGCGTACGTGAACCTCGGCGCGCTTTACTTCAAGCAGGGAAAAGTGGCCGAGGCATATGACACGTTCGTGCGCGGCGCGGCTGCGGCGCCCGCGGATCGGACGTTGCTCTCCAACGCCGCCGCGGCCGCGCAGCAACTGGGCAAATCGGCCGACGCGCTGAAGTACGTCGATGCAGCGATTGCGAAAACGCCGCGCGATGCGGCGTTGTATTCGTTGCGGGCAACGATCCTTCGTTCGCTCAAACGCAACGACGACGCGCTCGCCGCGATTACCCAAGCCACGCAACTCGCT
>DASYJY010000050.1:0-5006 GCA_035995985.1 Thermoanaerobaculia bacterium
GGGGTCTCTTCAAAGAGACTCAAGGGTCTCTTCCAAGAGACTCTGGGGTCTCTTCCAAGAGACTCGAGGGTCTCTTCCAAGAGACTCGAGGGTCTCTTCCAAGAGACTCAAGGGTCTCTTCCAAGAGACTCTGGGGTCTCTTCCAAGAGACTCGAGGGTCTCTTGCAAGAAGGAGCCGTCTTCTTCGAAACGCTCCTGAGCGCTCGGAAGACGCTTTGAGCACCTACGCGGTCGCGAGGACGTGGCAAGCAACGCACGCTGCGTGTCGTCACGATTCCGCCGCCCTCCCAAAGCGGTGGCCGTGCCACCGCACGCCAAAGTGCTGCGCGCGAAACGCAAGGCAGCGGAGGACGGTCGAAAGACCCCTGACTGGTAACCGCTCCGCCGCCCAACCGGGTTAGCAGGTTGGGGGTCCTTCGACCGTCCTTCGGCGTTCCGCGCTTCGCGCTCCAACGCCTTCGGCGGCTCAGGATAACAGGCTCCCCCACTACAATCGCCCCCGTGAAACCGCTGGCCATTACCCTCGGCGATCCGGCAGGCATCGGCGCGGAGATCGTGTTCAAGGCGTTGCGTGATGTCAGCGCTCCCGCGCGTGTGTTCGGAAGCCGAGCGCTCTCGAATCCGCCGGACGATATTGATTTCGTCGACATCGGCGGCGAAGGTCCGATCCGCTACGGCGTCATCGACGCCGCGTACGGACGCATCGCGCTCGACTCCATCGATGCCGCGTTGCGCGCCATCGAAGCGGGCGAGTGTTCCGCGCTCGTCACCGCACCGATTCACAAGCAGGCCATCGCTCTCGCGGGCTCGCTGTTTCCGGGACATACGGAACTGCTCGCCGATCGCGCCGGACTGAAACGCTACGCACACGACTACGCGATGTACTTCGATTCGCCGAAATTGAAATCGTCTCTGCTCTCAGTGCACCTTCCGTTGCGCGACGCGATCGCGAATATCGCTGCAGACGACATCGCGGCGCTCGCGCAGCTCACCAGCCGCGAATACGCGCGGCTGTACGGCAGCGCGCCGCGCATCGCCGTCGCGGGAGTCAATCCGCACGCCGGCGAAGGTGGCAAGTTCGGCGACGAAGAACGCATCGTCGAGCGCGGAGTTGCCCAGGCGCGCGAGGCAGGACTGACCATCAGCGGTCCGCATCCGGCCGACACGATCTTCCTGGCCGCATCTCGTGGACAATATGACGTCGTGCTGGCCATGTACCACGATCAGGCGCTGATCCCGATCAAGACGATGGCGTTCGAGCAGTCGGTGAACGTGACCATCGGCCTGCCGTACCTGCGCGTTTCCGTCGACCACGGGACGGCCTTCGACATCGCCGGCCGCGGAATTGCCGACGCCGCGCCGATGCGTTACGCGATCGAATGGGCCGCGGCGCACGCGGGGAGCTTCGCGCGATGAAAGGGTGGGGCCCGCGCATTCTTGCGATCGTGATGCTGCTGGTGTTTCTGCTGCTGATGCGGCACCTGCAGAAGCAGTTGGAACTGCTCCAACAGCAGCGCGGCGGCGTAACGACGACGAGCACGTGAAGAACCACTGGCTCGCGGTGATCGTTCTCTTTCTGGTCGCGGGCGCGTGGGGCGCGAGCTTCACGATCGTGAAGAGCGTGCTCACACGCATTCCGCCCGAACCGTTCATCGTTCTGCGATTCACGATCGCCGGCATCGTGCTGCTCGCGGTCGCTCTCGCGTCGCGCAAATTGCCACGATCCGCGTTGCGCCCCGGCCTGATCCTCGGCGCACTGGTCTTCAGCGGCTACTGGCTGCAGACGCGCGGCTTGATGTCGATCTCACCGTCGCGATCCGCGTTTCTGACCGGCTTGTACGTAGTGATGGTTCCGTTCTGCGACCGCCTGCTCTACGCGAAACGGATCGACGCGCGCGCATGGATCGGCTGCGTGCTCGCCGCCGGCGGAACGACATTGCTGATCGGCGGCGTCGACGCGCGCGCCGGTTTCGGCGACATCCTCACCATCATCTGCGCGGTCTGTTTCGCGCTGCACATGGTGCTCTCCGCGAAGTACAGCACGGCCACGCCCGCGCTCGGCCTCGCCGCCGTGCAGGTGATCGTGGTCGGGATTGCGGCGATTCCGCCGTCGCTTTTTGTGCCGCGTCCGCATCTCACGCCGTTCGTCATTACCGTCATTCTGTTCACCGCGGTCGTGACGACAGCGCTGGCATTCGTGGCGCTGATGTGGGGCCAGTCGCACGTTACGGCGACCGAGGCAGCCGTCATTCTGGCGTTCGAACCGATGGCGGCGTCGATCACCTCCATCGTCTTCCAGCACGAACCCGTCACACTCGGATTCGTCGCCGGCGCATCGTTGATCCTCGGCGCGATGGTGATCTCCCAGCTGCCGGCGTCGCGACGTAGAATCGCCAGATGGACGCCAACCGGCTGATCAAGTGGGTCGTCATCATCGCGCTGGCCGCCTTCGCCTGGATCTACGCGCTGCCGTGGGCGAAGAAACAGATCCAGGGACACTCGGCGCCCGCCGCGGCCGCCGACAACTCCTGCGTCACCTCCGCGCAACACGCGTCCGAAACGTGGGGGAGCGGACTGCACCGCTTCGTCAATCCGCCGTACGACCTCGCCGAATGGTCGCGTTTTCGCGGCGCCGTCGAAGCGCAGATTGCCGCCGCCAACGCGGCGTGCCGCGAGTCGTCGCAGTCATGCGACATGGCTCGAAACGCGATGCACGATCTGCAGTCGCTCGTCGCGAATCTCGACAACGCCATCACCAGCGGATCGCCGCCGCCCGATGATGCGGTGCAGCAGCAGGAAGCGATTGACACGAAGATCGAAACCGCGGCGGAGCTGGCGCGCGGCGGGAAGTAAGTTTTCAGACCCCCATCTCTTCGGCGAGCGCGACGATTTCCTCGCGCAGCGCGCCGCGCGTGCGCATGAGACGTTCGAACGCGCTGCGGCGCGCGATGCGCCACGTGAGCGCGCGGGTGCGGCCGATCACGTCGTCGAGCTGCTCGAAGAATCGCATTGCGATGTAGCCGAGAAATGGCAGGACGAGCGCGGTGAGAACGCCGTAGGCGAATCCGAATCGCCACGCCACGATGGCACCGCAGACGATGTATGTCAGCGGATAAAGGGCCAGTCCTCCAACGGCCTTCGTCGTCGCGACGAGTTCCTGGCCGCGTGTAAATCGCGTTGCCACGAAGCGGATCAGCCGGTAGGTCGGATAGTGAACAATGGCGCCGATCAGCGCCGGCGGAAACGTGATCAGCAGCATCGCAATCGTTCGGATGCTGCCGCGCACGCTCGGACGCGGCAACGTCTCCGGCTGCAGGTTCGCGTCGCCCAGTTCGGCCTCGAACCGCTCGAAGCGCGACTGCAACTGCGCCAGCCGCTGCGGGTCGCGTTCGCGCAGACGGGTGTAGCCGGCGATGAAGCGCCTGCGCATTTCGAGCTGCTCCGGCAGGTCAGACCTGCCGAGCGACATGATCCGTTCCGCGCGGCCGATGAGCTCGAGCGCTTCTCGCGAGTCGGCCTGCAGCGTCAACGCGGCCAGTGCGGATTCGACGCGGTCCGTCAGCGCCGCGACCGCGTCGCGCGGCGGTTCGCCGTTTTCGTCGACGGCAGCTGGGACGACGTCGACGGCATCGCCGAAGTACAGCAACGCATCACTGCGGAAGCTGTGCTTGGCCGTATAAAACACCGCAGTCGGCACGATGACGATGTCCGGGCACTCCTCGGCGCTGCATCCGAGCGCGATGCGGGCGGCGCCGGTCTTCAGCTCCTTCAACCGCGGCTCGCTGTGCGTCGTCCCCTCCGGAAAAAGCGCGATCGCGCCGCCGCGCACGAGCAGTGCGCGGGCAGCCGCGAACATCCCGCGGTTCTGCGACGTCGAGTAGTTGTCCTGCGTGCGATAGACCGGAATCGAATCGATGCCGCGCGCGAACCAGCCGATCACCGGCATTCGGAACAGCGGCGCCTTCGCGAGGAACGATACCGGCCGGGGCACGAAGCAGAGCAGGAAGAGCGGATCGATCAAACCATTCGGATGATTGGCAGCGAAGATCACCGGCCCGCGCGGCACCGTCTCCCATCCCACGATTCCGATGCGGCGAAAAAATGTCTTTGCGATGAGGCGCAGGACCGGCGTGATGAAACGCCTCAAGCCTTGCGCCCCTGCCACGCCGCGTACGTCCAGATGCCGCCGGCGATCACGATCGACAGCGGCACGAGCATGAAGGCGCGTTCGAGCGAGTGGTAGTGATCGGAGACTGCGCCGATCAACGGTGGCGACGGGATGTCGCCCACGACGTGCATCACTAGCACCGACAATCCCACGGCCGTCGCGCGCTCGCCTGGCTTGACCGCATTAATGATCGCGGAGTTGACCGGTCCGGTGCACATGAAGATGAACACCTCCGCGATCGCGATCGCCGGCAGGTAGATGCTGCGATGCGGATTCGAAACAGCGATGAATGCAGCCGGCGCCGCAATCAGCGTCGCGATGCCCGAGACCCAGAGGTACGACTGTTTCGATCGCCGCAGAAAAAAGTCGCCGAGCCAGCCGCCTGCGAAGGTTCCTACGAATCCCGTCACCAGCGCGATCGTGCCGAACGTCACCGTCGCTTCGCTGCGCGGCATCCCGCGGACGCGTTCGAGGAAGGCCGGCATCCAGAACCCGAGGCCGCCGAGCGCGAATGTGTAGGCGCCGTAACCGAGCGCCGTCAGGATGAACGGACGATTGCGAAAGAGATCGCGATACGACTGCGTCCAATGCGCCGGCGCGCGATCTTCGCCAGCGACATCGTGTAATCCGCGGGGCGGATCTTTGACGAGCAGCACGAGCAGCGACAGCAGCAGACCGGGAGCGCCGGCGATCCAGAACGCCGCGCGCCAGCCGTAGTGCTGATCGACGAGACCGCCGAGGATGTAGCCGGCCGCGGATACGATCGGGATCGCGCAGAAGAACACCGCCAGCACGCGGCCGCGGCGTTCGATCGGAAAGGAATCCGCGAGCAGAGCCG
>DASYJY010000051.1:0-8368 GCA_035995985.1 Thermoanaerobaculia bacterium
CGTCGAGCGCGTCGTCATCGAAGAGACCATCCAGCGCGATGTGCGGGAACGGCTGCGCGTTGCGATAGTCCGCGGCGAGCACGCGCGCATCGTGGCGAAGCGTCATCGGCGCCATACCGTCACCGGTTTCTGGAAGTCGACCACGATATCGGGAGAATACGTCACCCATCCCGCCGGAGACTGATAGCGGAGGCGCAGAGTCAGCATCTGCACGCCGGCGAGGCGGAAGCCGTCATGGCGCGGAACGTCGTACGCCTTGATGCCGTCGGCGAAGAGGACGCGGTAGAAGCCGTCGGTGTACGGACCGAAATCCCAGAACAGGTCGCCGTTGTGGACGCGGAAAGTCGCGTTGAGCGACGCGTCCGGGCGCGTTGCCGGACAGCGTACAGGCGTGGTCACTTCGCGCACCTCGCGCGTGGCGGGCGCGTATTGCCAGAATCGTTTTCCGGCGCTGTCATGACTGCAGAGATAGAGGTCGTCGTAAAACCAGCCGGCGCCGGACTCGCGTTTCGCGTAATCAGTCTTCAGCCAGCTCAGCTCGTCCATCGCCGCGGGAGGAACGGCCGGCAGGCGCAGCAAGCCGTTCGATGGGAGTTCGAAAAAGACGCGCGCTTCATCGGACATTCTCTTCGTCCGCCCGAATTCGTATCGCCACTCCTGCCGGTTCGCGACGATGGCCAATGCCGGCGCGGCGATCAGCAGAACTGCCGCCACGGCGCGCCGCCGGCGCAGGGTCTCGGCGCCCGCCACGAACGCCATCGAGAGGCAGAGCCACGGCATGACAACGTAGCGCCGCTGCATCTCCTTCGACACCGGAACGACGGGAGCGGCGGCGAGGAACAGCGCGACGAGGAAGAGGACGATGGCGCGCCGGTTGCGCAGCGACGCGGCGACGCCGATCGCGATCACGGCCAACAGAATTGCGCCGGCGACTACGCCCTCGCCGGCCATGCCGAGGGCGAACTTCTTCGGCAGCGCGAGGATGAGCGACGGCCACTCCCCCCGCTCCACCGCCCATCCGTATCCGCCGAAGAGCGTACCAATCACGGCGCGCCGCGCAGCGAGGTACGCCAGGAGCGCGGCCGCGTGTCCCGCCGCGTAACGCGCACGCGTCCGAATGTCGCGGTCGGGAAACGCTATCAAGAGGACGAGCAGCGGGACCACCGTCTCCTTCTCCAGCATGGCCAATAGATAGAGCGCGGCGGAGGCGATCGACAGCCAGTAGCGATTTGCCCGCAACGCGCGAACGTACAGCACGACCGACAGGGCGGCGAGCGCGATGGCCTGGAAATAGTGCGTGCTTCCCAACTCCGTCGTCTGGCTGCACATCGGCACCGAGGCGGCGAAAAGCGCGGCGCCGGCGAGCGCTGCGAGCGGGCGGAACCAGCTCCGCGCCGCGGCGTAGACGCTGATCGCCGCGGCGGACGCGATGCACAGATGCAGCGTGAACCAGCGCACGGTGTCCAGGCTGAACCACGCCAGCTGTAATTTGTACGCGACTTTTTCCAGCGGCGTGTAGAGCTTCTGCGGCCAGACGTCCGGCGAGACGAAGAAGTCGCGGAAGCTGTGCGTGGTGACGACGTGCAGCGTGTACGCGTCGTCGTACGTCCACCAGAGGCGCGCCACCTTTCGATACAGCAGCCAGATTAGAACGACCAGCGCGGTGCCAAAGGCGACGTCGATCCAGCGCCTCACGCCGTGTACCGCCCTCGGATGCCGTTCCACTTACTTCTTAGCAGATCGACCGGATCGGTGCGGAGACAGCGCCAGATGCGCAAGCGCGTGGCGCGCGTCTCGGGCCATGGAATGACCGGAACGCGGTCGACGCGCATGCCGTTCAGCACCGCGATGTAGAGGTACTCGATGTCGTACATCCCGCCGTCCACCGTCTGCAGCCCGGCCAGCTTCCGCGCCGCCGCCTGACGGTAGGCTTTGAGCCCGCACTGCGTGTCGAAGAATCGCGCGCTTTGAAAGATAAGAATCCGCTGCGCGAGAAAGAGCGCGATCGACAGCGCAAACCGTCCGAGATTGTCATAGCGCCAGCGCGTCCGCTCGCCGATGACGACATCGTACCCGCCGCGGATGCGCTCGACGAAATCAGGGATGCGCATCATGGTCGCCTGGTCGAGATCGGCGTCAACGACGACGATCACTTCGCCCTGCGCTGCCAGAATCCCCACACCGACCGCCGCGCCCTTGCCGCGATCGGGTCCGCGTATGACACGCGCGTGTGGCAGCTCGCCGATCGCCGTGGTGCTGTCATCAACGACCACGACCTCGGCATCGATCGATGCATGCAGAGTCTTCAGCCATTGCGCGAGATTCGGCTCGTTTCGGGTGGGAACGACGATCGTTACCGACGCCATGTGAGGTCCCGATCCCGGCTGAAGTCGAGCATCTGTTCCGGCGAGTACGTCACCCAACCTGCTGGTGATCGATAGCGCAGACGGAACGTCAGATCCTTCATCCCGAAGAGCTGAAGGCCGTCATGCCGCTTGACGTCGTAGGCCAGAAAGCCATTGCCCGATACGACGGTATATCCGTCGTCGTACGGGCCCAGGTCCCAGGTCAGCAGATGGCGGTGCTCGTCGTAATGGAAATGGAGATCGAGCGGCGCATCCCGGAACGACGCGCAATACCGAGTGGCGATGGCCGGGATTTCCGGCGTCATCTCGCGAACTTGCTTCGTCCGCTCGTCGAATCCGAAGACGCGCCGCGGCTTCTGGCCCGAACAGAGATAAAGATCGTCGTAAAACCACATCGTTCCGGCCGGGCGGTGCAGAAGAAACTCCTTCACCCAGGCCACCTGAAACATCTCGCCGGGCGGAATGGCCGGCATGCGGATGAAGTCGCCCGCTTCAAGGTCAGTGAAGACTCGCCCTTCGTCGCTCATCCGCTTCGCGAGGGTGAACTCGTTCTTCCACTGCTGCCGATTGACCATCGATCCGAGCAGCGGCGCCGCGATCATCATCGACAGCGCCAGCCGGCGGTTGCGCAGCGCATCCGTTCCGGCGGCGAAGACGATGGCCGTACAGATCCACGCGCACCACGCGAAGCGGTGCTCGTAGTGCGCCGCGACCGGAACGATCGGACCGATGGCCGCGACGAAGGCAACGGCGATCGCTACGGCGCTGAAGCGCGAGCGCAGCCGCAGCAGGATTCCGAGGAGGATAAGGATCACGAACGGAATGCCGATCGCGATACGCGGCCCGGCGAAGGTGCCGACGATCCTGGCGACGGTTCGAACCAGCAGCAGCGGGATCTCGCCCGGACCAAACGTCCATCCGTATCCGCCGATCAATTTTCCGAGGATGGCGTAGCGCCACGCAAAATAGATCAGGAGGGCGATGCCGTGCGGCCAGACGGCGCGGATGCGCGCGCGAAGGTCGCGTTCCGGGAGGATGAGCAGCACCGGCAGCAGCGGGACGGCGATCTCCTTCGCCAGCATCGCCAGGAGATACAGCAGGGCCGATGTGATGACAGGAAGTTTCCGGCCGGTGCGCATTGCACGAGCGAACAGCGCCGCGGCGACGATCGAGAGGATGACGCTCTCGACGTAGTGCATCAGCACCAGTTGCGCTGCCATGACCGCGACCGGCGTACCGACCAGAAAGAGAAATGCCGCGCATGCCGCCGCCTCGCGCGACATCCAGAGCCTTAGCGCGAACGCAAGCGCAATTGCGATCGCGGCAACCTCCGTCAAGTGCACCACATAGAACGGAACTGGATTCAGTCCGAAGAGCGCCAACTCCACGTGGTACGACGCGGTCAACAGCGGCGTGAAGATCTGTTGCGGCATCGACAACCACAACGAGCCGTCGACGAAGGAATCGAGGAAGCGATGCTCCGACACGATGTGCAGCAGATACGTGTCGTCCCAGATCCACCAGAGCCGCGTGACCTTGTGGTAGAGCAGCCAGACGGTGACGAGGACCGCCACGACGAGCAGCGCGTCAATCCACCGCCGGCTGCGCATGCTTCTCACTCACGCGTCCGCGCGAAGACGCAATCGCGGCACATGAAGTCGTCCGGCGCTTCTTCGATGCCGTACACCCACTTCCGCATCGCTCCCAACCCCTCCCCTTCCAGCACCTCGGCCACCGTGCTGCGAGTGAGGTCGCCGACGAGGTACTTCTCGTCGTAGTCCTCGCAACAGAGCACGCATTGTCCGCGCGGCGTGATGTGCAGATGCTGCAACGGACGAGACCCGACGTTGTCGCAACCGGCCAAGTGGCGCTTCGGAGCGTCCGGTTTCAGACCGACCTCGAGCCATCCGGCGCGGTCCATGACCACGTGACGTTCGACGGTGAAGCGGCTGCCTGCGAAGCGAGCGCTGATCGATTCGAAATCGGCGTCGTGATGCGCATCGCCTGTGCCGAGGACGACGATCTTCATGACGTTGGCGAGAGGACGCGACTTGACGTAGTCGAGATTGCGAAGAACCGTCGGCAGATGATCCTCGCCGCGATCGTGGATGTAGCGCTCGCGATCGAGCGTCGAGAGATTGATGCAGATGTAGCGCAGCGGACCGGCTTCGATGAGGGCATCGACCTTCGCGGCAGTGAGTCCCGACCCGTTGCTCAGCACCGCCACCGGCAGCTTCGCCGCGAAGAGCGTGCGGCAGAAGTCGACGAAGCGGCGATCGAGGGTCGGCTCGTTGTAGCTCTGCAGGAAAACGCTCTCCAGCGTGTCGCGATAGGCGGTCAACTGGTTGACGATCCGCTCGAAGAGCTCGACCGGCATGTCATAGTCCTCGCGCGGCGCGATGGAGACGGGGCAGAAGTAGCACTTCTGATTGCACGCGGTCATCGTCTCCAGCGAGACGATTTTCAGCCGATGCAGTTTCGAGACGTCGCCGCGGACGAGCCAGCCGTCGTTCTCCAACCGCTCGTCGACATCGCCACCATTGATCGCACGCCGCAGCGCGTCGAACTCCGGATCGCCAGCGAGGAGCACCCGATCGGTGATCGGGTTGTAAATCCGCTCCGTGTCGATGTGCAGAAACGGATTGACGCGGAGCTCCGTGGCGATGGCAGATGACATGTCGATCGAGAGTGTACGGCGGGGATGCGTGCGGCGTCTAAACGTAACAAGACGGCGTGACATTCTCGACCCACTTCTCCAAGCGTGGCATGACCAAAACTAATTGCTTGTCGCTCGGAAGTGTGCCATCCTTCCCGACTTCCAAAATAATACGAAGAGCGACGATCATGTCTAATCTACCGATACCCGACGTCTTCGGCGGCTGGTTGCGTAGCTCGTGGAAGCGACTCGCAATTCCGCCGATCACCATAGGATTGCCAGCCCTACTGACGGCTGCTGCGCACCTTCGGACGATTGAGAGTTGGCGGTGGCTTAAGCCAACGCTCATTTCACTCCAACTCTTCACGATCGTCGCCTTACTGCTTGTCCTTCCCCACCCCCTGATAGATCGCAATCGTTCTCGGCGAGCTACTCTCGCTGCAGAACAGTTCAGCCACTGGTGGCGACTTCTATGGCTCTTCTGGCTTGCCGAATATGCGATTCTCTTGTGCAACGAAATCGTCAGCACACTGAACCCGATTTTCGAGCCATGGGCGAGTGTTTTAGGAGCAACACTCCTTAACGTCGGAAACAATCTTCCGACGATTGGCTTAATCATTTGTTACCACATAACCGCCGCAAGAACGGTCAGTGAAGTCGATGGGACTGTAGAGCCACGACGGTTACCGTGGGAAAAACCGATTGTAATCGTGATTTTCCTAATGATTACGGAGTTCATCGTTCGCGCGAATGAAGCAATATCACCTCATCCGATAAGCGGTATCCCTCAGAATGCCATTCAAATTTTTGCTTGGATCAGCGGGATAGCGGCTGGGCTGGCGACAGCACTTCTTGTTGGCCGACTCGATAGCAGGTTTATCGGACTATCACCGTATATCATCACTCTCCTGTACGTCTACGCCGTTATCCAGGCGGCTTGGCCGACGTTCGGTGACAACCCGATGACGCGCATTGTAATTGTCAATATCGCTCTCGCGTTAAAAATATTGCTTTTCGCGGTTATGTATTGGCTTTTTCGAAGCGGTGTCTTATTGTACTACTTGGAACAAATCGCTGGCGTCTACGAACATGGCCGCGTCCAACGGCAAGATTTCCTCGTGCGTGTGCAGCGAAACCTCACTCCCGTCCGCAAAGCGGTCTGAGGTTCGTCCCTGCAGTAGCGTCCACGTTTGCGCGTCGGAGGTGGGACGATTCTTCCCTTTCGGGACCAGTTCGAGTCCGATCTTCACGTTCGCCGGGCTCGGGAGTGCGCGGCAGACTAATGGCCTGGATTTCGAACCGGCTGTCGCGGTTAAGATGTGCGGCCCATGTCGCCCGCCGTCCTCTATCCGCGCTTCGATCATCCGGCCATCGAGGAGCGCTACGCGTCGTGGCAAAGTCAGATGCTGTTGCGCGCGGGTGGCGACATCGAGTTCGCGGTGTATGACGCCGAGGAGCCGGCGTCGTTTGCGGCGGCTGGGTTGGAGAGTGATCACGTCCTCGTAGTCACCGATCCGCTGCTGCTGCCGCCGGCAAAACTCGTGACGCGGTTGCGGGAGTTGCTCGTTCACACCAGCAGCGTCGTCGCGGCGTTGCCGGTCAGCAACGAGGCCGAGAATCCGATCCAGCGTCGTGCGGCGGCGCCGTATCTCACGCTGCGCGAGTTGCAGCAGGTGACGAGCGAGTTGCAGAGCCGCGGAGCGGATGGCGAAGTCGTGAAGTGGGATGGGGCCGATCCGGCCGCGTACCTTTGCCGAACGGAATGGCTCGAAACGATTGACGATCCTCCGCGGCATGCGCTGGCCGGACGCGAAGTCGTTCTCTCCCCTGCCGACTACGTCCATCGCTGGAGCTCGCTGCGCGGACAGACGCGTACCGATCTCCTCGCGCGCATCGCGCCGGATGCGAAATCGATCCTCGAATTCGGCTGCGGCGAAGCGCCGCTCGGCGCGGCGCTGAAGCAACGGCAGAAGTGTCGCGTGGTCGGAATCGAGATCGATCCGCGCGCGGCGGCAATCGCCCGCAAGAGGATCGACGACGTCTACTGCGGCGACGCCCGCGAGATCGTCGCCTTGATCAAGGAAAAGTTCGACTGGATCATCGGCGGCGATATCGTCGAGCACATCGACGAGCCGTGGTCGTTCCTCTCCGACCTGCGCAAAGTCGCGGCGCCGGGCGGACATCTGCTGCTGAGCATCCCCAACATCGCGCACGCGGCGGTGGTCAGCGATCTGCTTCGCGGCCGTTTCGACTACGTCTACATGGGTCTGACATGCGTCGGCCATCTCCGTTTTTTCACCAAGCGGACGATCGAAGAGATGCTGTCGATCGCGGGCTGGACGGTGGTGGAGATCGCGCCTCAGGAAACCGTCGTCACGCGCGGGCGCGAAGAATTGCTGGCGGCGCTGGCGGCGGCGCGCATCCCGCATTCGAAAGAGGACCTGGTGCCGGCCGGTTACTACGTCGTCGCGCGCAACTCATGAACATCGCCTACCTGATGGAAGACACCGCGCTGTCCGGCGGCATACGCGTGCAGCTCGCGCAGGCGGACGCGCTGATCGCGCTTGGCCATCGCGTCCGCATCGTGACGAAGGGCTTACCGCTGACGTGGCGTCCGTCGCGCGCGGAGTGGGTCTACGTCGACGACTTCAACACCTACGACGCGCGCGACGACGACTTCATCATCGCCACGTTCTGGACGACGCTTGCCGCGGCGTGGGCGATCGCGCCGGAGAAGGCACTGCATCTTTGCCAGGGTTACGAGGGAGCGTTCACCGCGTATCAGCCGATTCGCGGCGAGATCGAGGCCGCGTACCGATTGCCGATCCCGAAGCTGGTGGTGACGCGATCGCTGATCGACATCTGCAAACGATTCAGCGACGACGTCACGTACGTCGGTCAGATCGTCGAGGATGACTTCTTTCGTCCGCGCACTCCTGCCGAAAATCAACCGATGCGCGTCCTGCTTTGCGGCGAATCGCAGGTCGATCTCAAAGGCGTCGCCGAGGGTTACGGCGCGGCGGCGCATGCGCGATGGTTTCATCAGAAGTTCGATCTGATCCGCGTCTCGCCGTGGGCGCCGTCGCGCGAAGAGCCATTGGATTCCGTCCAGGAGTTTCATGTCGCGCTGAACACGCGCGAGATGACGCGGCTCATGCACTCGTGCGACGTGCTCATCGCGCCGAATCATGCCGAGGAGGGATTCGGATTGCCGGCAGCGGAGGCGATGGCGTCGGGCATTCCGGTGGTGATGACGTCGATCCCGTCGTACCTGTCGTTCGACGACGTTCACGACTACGCGCTGTTCGCGCCGCAGGAGAATGCGGTGGAGCTTGGGGAGAAGTTG
>DASYJY010000052.1:0-39773 GCA_035995985.1 Thermoanaerobaculia bacterium
CGCCGGAGCCGAGGAGCGCGAAGCGCGAGCGGCGGAGGACGGTCGAAGGACCCCCTTCTTGGATCCCGGTCGGGCGGCGGCAATTCACGATGCAAGCACTGAGGGGTTCCTTCGACCGTCCTGCGGCGTTCCGCGCTGCGCGCTCCAACGCCTCCGGCGGCTCAGGATGACAGCTACCGCCCCACCGCCCGCCGCCGCGACGCCGTCGCGACCGACACCGTCGCCACGCTGCTGTCCACGGTTCCGCATGGTCCGCCGATGCGTACCCAGAATAGCGACGGCGTCGTGATCGACGGGACGAAGACCGATGGCGCGTTGCCGCCGATCGGATGCGTGAAGTCGAGGTACGGTCCCTGGTACCACTGGAACGAGAGAGAGGCGCCGGTCGCGACGATCGAGACGACGGCGTTCGATCCCGAGGCCACACTCTGATTCTGCGGCTGCGAGACGATGGACGGCGCGGCGCACGACTGCACCACGGTCAAGCGCGCGGTGGTGCTGTCCGCGGCGCCGCATTCGCTGGAGACGTGCAGCCAGTACGACGCCGACGCCACCAGCGACGGCACGTTCAGCGTCGCGGAGTTGCCGCCGGTGGCTGGATGCGACGTGTCGGGGAACGTGCCTTCGTACCATTGAAAGGCGATCGGCTGCGTGCCGGTGACGGCGGTGTAGATCGTGGTCCCGAAGTTCGTGACGATGTTCGCGCTGGGTGGCTGCACGACGATCTTCGGCGCCGCGCACGGCAGCACGCTGATGGTGATCGTGTTGCTGTCGAGCGACGATCCGCAACTGTTCGATGCGCGCAGCCAGTACGACGAGGTCTTCGACGGCGTCACGGTCAGGCTGCTGTTCGTCGCGCCGCTGACCGGTGAGGTCGTCACGCCGGTCGTTCCCGCGTACCACTGATACGAAACTGTTCCGCCGTTCGCGGAAACGGTGAGCGTCGCCGAGTGTCCCTCGAGGATCGTGGCGTCGGCCGATTGCGAGCCGATCGTCACCGGCGGGCAGTTGTTGACGATGGCGAAGACCGTTCCGCTATCGGCCGGAGGATCGCAATCGTTCGTGATGCGCACCCAGTACGCAGTTGTCACGACCGGATTGACGGTGAGCGACGTCGTCGTTGCGTTCGCGATCGGAGCGGCGGTGTTGCCGGAAGCCCCGGCGTACCACTGATAGCGCAACGGCGCGTCGCCGGTGGCAGTGACGGTGAAGGTCACCGGCGTCGTCACGACGCTGGTTGTCTGCGGCGCGATGGCGATCTTCGGCGGATTGCACGGCGGCGGACCGACCACTCCCGAACCGTAGACGGCATCGATGGCCGCGATGTCCCACGCCTGCAACGCCGATCCGATGGTGTCGGAGTTGAAGGCGACGCTCGACTTCATGATCGCGAAATCAGAGCAGTCGAGCGGCGCGCTGCACGTCCCGGAATCGCTCGGCGTTTTGTCGGAGTGGCGCAGGCCGAGCGTGTGTCCCAGCTCGTGCGTGAGGACGTGATCGAAGCCGTTGCCGGTCAACCCCGGGCCCGTGATGCCGTCCTGCACGACGAGGTCGGCCTCACCGATGGTGAAGTACTGCTCGCCGTTCGCAGTGTGTTTGGCGCTGCCGAACCACGCCCCGCCGATCGCCAGCGTCGAGCCGCCCGCCCCGGTGAACGAACCCGGAATCTCGCCCGCCGGATCGTTGAACTGAATCGTGTTGACGCCATCCGAGTTGCCGCCCGAACCGAAACCCGTCTGCGCGATCGCGGTCGTCCCACCGTAGCTGTAGACGATGTTCGATCCGGCGTCGTTGGTCCACGCCGCCAGCGCGCGCTGGATCGCCGTGAGCCCGCCGTTCAGCGCGCCAGTCTGCGTGCCGTGGCTGAGAAACGTGACCGGGAAATTCGCCCAGCGGATGCCGAGGCCACCGCCACCCTGCAGAAGATACGAGCTTGGCGCGAAGGCCTCCGCATTCGCCTCGGCCACGACACGCCGCAACGGCTGCGGATCGCGGACGATGTAGTCGGAGGCGGCGTCGCGTCCATCCGCCGTCCCGCGAACAAAATTGAGGAACGCGTCTTCCAGCCGCACCGGCTCGCGATGCACTTGGCCGTCGGTTTCCCATCCGACGATTTCCGTCTCATCGCGCACCAGCAACCGCCGCCCGCGCACATCGTCCGCATACTCGAACTTGCCGACGGCCATGTTCTTCGCCACCCATTCGCCGCGATCGTTCGTTTCCAGAAAAAGGAGGACGCTCTCTCCTTCGGCGTACTTCGGACTCCCCGCGACGATGTAGCCGATGTCGCCCACCATCCCACCCAACTCCGTGACGCGAATGCTCTCCCCCGCCACGACCGGCCCTTTGATCGCTTCCTCGACGCGCAACTCCGTCACGGTTTCAATCCATCCGCCCGGAGCGCGCCGTCCGTGCGACGTTCCCGCCGTCGCGACGACGATTGCCTTCGAAGCGGTGACGAGTGCGCGATCCGAGGGGACGATGAACGTCGCGGCGCGCGCGCCGGATGCGAAGAGAATGAGGAAAACGAGGGAACGAGCGCGCATCGGTTGCCGATGATACAGACGGCGTGCCTTCCTGATTGATGACCGAGGTCACGTCAGCGTGACAGGAGCCAGTTTTCAAGCGAGCCGATGTGGCACAGACACTCTTGTCTGTGCGGCTGGGAGGCTTGCGCTAGTCTCGCAAGTCGCGCGACGTCACAAGCACAGACAAGAGTGTCTGTGCCACACGCTATCGCGAGACCAGCATCGCAATCCCCAGCGCGATCAGCAGCGCGGCGACGAGGCGGCGGAACACGCTCTCCGGAACGCGGCCGAGGAGTGTGCGGCCGAAGAAAGTGCCGAGGATGACGGCGGCGCTGGCGCCGGCGATGAGCGGCCAGACCGTGAGCAGCTGCCGTCCGGTGCTGAAGGCGTAGACCGGGAGGCGCGCGCCGTCGACGATGAGCGCGATCGCGACCGCCGTCGCGACGAAGACCTCTTTGCGTACATCCAGCGCCAGCATCGCCGCGGCGCGGATGCCGCCTTGATTTCCAACCAAACCACCAAGCAGTCCGGAGACGCCGCCGGCCAGCCATGCGCCGCGGCGGCCGAAGCGGAGGTGATCGCTCCATCCGGTTACGCCGAAACATCCGACGATGATCAGCACGATCGCGAAGACCACCTTCAGCGCCTGCGTCGCCGCCATCGCGTGCAGCAGCGCGCCAGCCAGCGCGCCGGCGCCGCTCATCACGCCGAACGTTTTCAGCACCTTCTTGTCGACGCGGTCGCGCAGCGTCCAGAGGCGCAGGGCGTTTCCGATGAAGTGCGGGATCGCGGCTCCGGCCACGGCCAATTTCACGCCGATAGTCATGCCGAGGAGCGGGGTGAGGATGCTACCGATGCCGAAACCGGCCACGGCCGAAATCGCGCCCGCGAAAAACGCCGCGATGGCGATGAGGATCGCCGAAAGCATCAGGAAGTCCGCGACCTCGCCAGCTCCGGCTTCGGCGCGTTCTGCAACGATGCCGGCAACTTCGCGGCGCAGCAGACGCGCTCGAGCGTCATGCGGTCGCGCTGCATGAGACGTTCGTTCGACGCCACGTCGAGCACCTTCCGCAACACCTCGGCAACGGCCGGATCGGAAGGCATCGTCAGGCTGTAATGCATCCACTTGCCGTCGCGGCGCGCCGTGACCAAACCCGCGCGGCGCAGGTACGCGAGATGCCGCGAAATCTTCGGCTGCGGCTCGTCGAAAATCTCGACGAAGTAGCAAACGCAGACCTCGCCCGCCGCCATCAGGTTCAGGAGCCGCAGCCGCGTCGGATCGGCGAGCGCCTGGAAGAGCGTGACGAGGTCGGTTTTCACAGCGCGCGAGTATAGCGGGCGGCCAAAGACCGCAACATCCTGCCATAACGATCGTTACTGTCCCGCTCGCATCCACACGGACGGCAACCTATCCGCGTCATAACTCAGGAAGGTTGAACTTCCGTACGGAATGCCGTATAGTGCGCTTCAGGGTCTGGTGAGGGTTGGCCACCTTGCCGAGCGGAATGATGGACCGGACGAGTCGATGGGCCTGCGATCTCTCTCTTAGTTCTGTCGACTACCTTCACCTACGCCAGTCGATCTTCACCGGACCCTGCTTTTAAGCCCGCCGCACCATTCGCCGCGCGAAGTACGCGGCACCTCCCGCTCCCACCAGCGCAACGATGACCACGAGCGTCGTCGCTGTCGACGAGAAGAGGAAGGGATAGCGGATCCGGTTCAGCACGAGGATGGCCGCCACGATCACGAAGAGCGCGATGCGCACCGCGTAAAGCACCGCCGGCGTATGCGCCTTGCGGATGGTGTCGCTCCAGACCAGCCAGAGTATGACCGTCAGCGCGGCGATGGCCATCCCGGTCGGCGGAATCATCGGCAGGCCGGAGCCGCCGGCAACCGTCGGCATCATTTGTTGCGCACCCACCATGCGTCGGGCGCGGCGGCGGGCTTCGGAGCCGGCTGCGCAAGCGCCGACTTCGGCGCGTGTTCATCCAGCATTTCCTGCACCTCGGGCGTACAACTTCCGCCGCAATGTCCGGTCGTGGCCGTCGTGCACGCGGCGATCTGACTCAATGTGCATGCGCCGCGGCGGATGGCGCGCTCGATCGTTCGGTATTTGATGTTGTTGCAACGGCAGACGGTTCTCAGGCCGCGGATCGCAGGATGCTGTGCCTGATCGTCATTTCCGTCCATTGCGATTCGCGCTAACCGGATCGCGCAGTGACGGCTTCCCGATGGCGGGCTTCGGCCGCGCGCCCATCGCCGCGGCCGCGGACATCGGCAGCGCCAAACGCGGCAACTTTCGGGAGAGAGACGAACTCACGGACGATGCCGACCTCGGCTTGCCGACCTTTGGTGAACGCATGGGCGGTCATTGTATTAGAGAAGGGGACGGTTCACGCGGGGTGCGCGGAGGGGCGGAGAAAATCTGTTTCGGACGTTACTGGACGCTCGTCCGTAGTGATGTTACTGTCCGCGCTTCCCCTTCTATGTAATTACAGCGTTCGTCCGGACGCAATGAGGTGCATATGCCGATCTCCATCCGCAAGTCATTCTTCGCGTTTGCTGCGACTGTTCTGGCGATGTCGTTCGCAATGCCGGCATTTGCTGTGTGGCCGATGCCGCCATACAGCAGCTATCCCGACTGTACCGGCACCACGCCGGCGGAAAACTGTTCGCAGCAGCCGGGCGATAAGAACCTGCATTGGCAGGTCAAGATGGGTGAGCGCACGGTCCAGTATCCAGGACAGTTCTCCTGCACTCCGGTTTCAGGACAGTTTGGCGGATTCTGCGACGGCCCCGGATGCACCTCGCAAGGCGGCTTCTGCCGGCAGCCCTCCATCCTCAGCGCGCCGAGTTATGAGGTCGTGACGAAAGGAAGTGGCACTTACGTGCGCTTCCACGTCGAATACGATTTTCCCGGAAACTACTGCCAGCTCTCGCCGGACGGCAATGTGGCCGAGTGGCCGGTCGTCTTCAACGGCTTTCACCTGAACAGGCTTCAGGTCATCGATGCCGCCAGCGGCAACATCATCGCGGAAAGCATGGCCGTTTTCGAACATGGCCAATGGAACCCGCTCATTCCATTCTGCGGAACCGGCAATTACATCCTGCGCGTCCTCAATGAATGCCAGGGATTGAAACAGGACGCGCCGGTGACGATCGCCGCGCCTCCTTCGGGTGTTTCCCCGACCCCATGCGGCGGCGACCGCAATTGCTTCTTCTGCAGTCTCTCGCCGAGCGGCGGCCCCGGATTGCCCGGACCTCCGGGAAAACCGATCAACGCCGGCTCCGGCGACGTCACGATCACGCTTCCGCTGTTTTCGATCTCGCAGTCGCCGTTGTCGTTGTCCTTCGGCCTCGAGTATCACAGCCAGCTCGCCGGCAATCAGTCGCTCATCAACGAGCCGATGGGGCGAGGGTGGACGCATCCCTTCAACCAATCGTTGCGGATGATTGACGTCTTCGACCGCGACCTCTATCGCCTTCGCGCGGATGGCTCCGAGGTTTGGTATCGATGGGTTCCGCTGCAGGGCAATTGGACAGCGGAGAGGCCCGGCGAGGTTCGCGAAACGGTGACGCTCGTATCGGGGCAATATCGAATCGCCGACTTGAACGGCAGCGTGACCGCGTTCGACGCGGCCACCGGTGCGTGGCTCTCGACCACCGACCGCTGGGGCAATCGCATCAGCGGTTCGTATGCCGGCGGCCTTCTCAGCGCACTGACCGACGCCGAAGGACGGCAGGTTCAGTTCAGCTACGCGAGCGGCACTCTCACCCAGATTGCGCTGCCGGACGGCAGTCTCTGGCGCTTTGCGTACGCGAACGGCGAGCTGGCGAAGATCTTCGATCCGATCCACACCGCCGCGACGCCGTGGCGCACCTTCGAATACCAGCCCGATACCCGAGGAGTTCCGCGCCTGCTCACGGCGATGAAGGATGAGGCTGGGAAGCTCCTCGAAGGACATGCCTATGACGCGCTTGAGCGCGGCGTGACCTCGGTCAGTGAAAACGGCCACGAATCCGTCACCGTCACCTTCGATGCCGCCAATCACGCCATCGTGACTTCGTCCATCGACGGCGCGACCACACAGACCGCCACGCTCTCCCTCATCTATCAACGAGGGCGATACCTGCCGCTGCAGGTGGTCGGCAATTGCGCGTCGTGCGGCAGCGGCGACGACACGGAGACGTTCCAGTTCGACGCCAGCAATTACCCGACGCAGAAAACCGACGGCAGCGGAAACGTCAGCAACTACGTCTATGACGGAAACGGAGACCTGATCCGCCGCACCGACGCCGTGGGAACCCCACGCGAGCGCACGACCACGCTCACGTATGGCTACCCCGCGTGGCCATGGTTCGTGACGCAGATGACGGAAACGTCGGCCGCAAAACCGGGCGCGGTCAAAGTGATCACCAATGCGTGGAACACCACCGGACCTCTCGAGACGACGCTGACGTCGACCGTCAGCGGCTACCTTCGCTCGAGCGACAGTGCGGCCACCACGTACACGACCACCTCGACATTCGACGTCCATCACCGGCCGCTGACGATGGATGGTCCTCGCACGGATGTTTCCGACGTCACCACGCGCACGTACTACGCCGATACGGACGCGAACCTGAATCGTCGCGGCAGGCTGCAGCAGACCACCGACGCGGTCGCACTGACCGTGCGGTTCGACAACTACGACGTTTACGGCACGGCGCTGCTCGCGACCGATCCGAACAACGTGCAGACCGTCCTGTTGACCGATGCGCGAGGACGCGTCATCACCAGGACGGCGAAAGCGGTGACCGGCGATCCGCGCGAAACCGCCGATTACGTCGCGACCTCGGTCTTCGATGGCCGCGATCGGCTCGTGCGCACGACCATGCCGCGTGGCAATGCGATGTCGTACGCGTACGAAGACGGCACCAACCGTCTGACCGACACCATTCGACTCGACGCTGCAGGCAACGAAGCGGAGCGCCGTCATCTGACGTTCAATTCGATCGGCGACAAGATCCGCGAAGAGGATCAGCAGTGTGCCTCCCCCGCCCCCACATGCGCATCGTGGGTGACGAAGCGGCAGGAGGATTTTGCCTACGACATCCACAATCGGTTGGCGGCCGTGCTCCACGCCGTACCGAGCGGCTCGGCCGTCCTTTACGCGTACGACGGCAGCGGACGAATCCAGTCGGTGCAGGACGAAAACCATACCGCTCCGAATACCACCTACGCCTACGACGAGCTCAATCGCCTCAGCGCCGTGACGCAGACGCTTGGCAGTGGCTCGATCGTGACGCGCTACGCCTACGACGTCCAGGACAACCTCGTTTCTGTCACCGACCCGAATGGCAACACGACCACATATGCATACGACGACTTCCGCCGCATGCAGACCCAGACCAGCCCCGTCACCGGACTGACCTCCTACACGTACGACAACGCCGGCAATCTGACCGCGACCACCGACGCAAACAACGCCACGACGCGACGGACCTACGATGCCGCAAACCGCGTCACCAGCTCCGTTTCGACCGGCAGCAGCGGTCCGGCCGAAACACTCGCGTGGACCTACGACGACGCCACCGCCGGCAATTACGGCAAAGGACGCGTCGCGCGGACCACCGACACCACCGGCTCCATGACCTACGCCTACGACCGGCGCGGCTTGATGCGCACCGAGCAGCACACCATCGAGGGGAACGCGTACTCGATCCTCTACGGCTACGACGCGAACGGCAACCGTTCGTCGATCACGTATCCATCCGGACGCGTCGTCACGTACACATTCGACTTCGCCGACCGCGCGCTGTCGGCCGCATCAGCCGGCACGAACTTCGTCACGAGCGCGACGTACCTCCCGTTCGGCCCCGAGGGGCAGGTGACGTTCGGAAACGGAACGACGAAGTCGATGACGTACGACGCCCGGTATCGTCCGCTCGAAAACAAGTTGACCAGCGGATTGGGCGTACTCGCCGACTATCAATACAGTGAAGATGCGGTTGGCAACATCACCGCCATTCGCGATGCGGTCGATCCTTCGTACAACCGCGACTTCGGCTACGACGACCTGCATCGCCTCACCCGCGCCAACAGTGGATCGTCGTTGTGGGGCGCCGGCAGTTACGCGTACGACGCCATGGGCAACATGCTCTCGCTTTCGCTCGGACCGCAGCGGCAGTCGGCCTTCGCGTATAGCGGAACGCTCCCGAAACTGACCAGCGTTATCGAAAATGGATCGGCGCGAGCGGTGTCGTACGACGCGGCCGGCAACGAGCAGGCTGTCGGCGGCGATTCCTCCAGCTACTCGCCGCGTAATCTTCTTACCGCGGCTTCCGGTCTCGCCTACGGCTACGACTCGCGCGGACTGCGCACCATCACCACAGTCACGTCAGCGCTCGGAACCGTGAGCGGCACGGTCGTCACCGCGGCAAGCGGCGCGGCGATCGCCGGCGCGACAGTGACCATCGACGGCTCGATCAACTCGACCGTCACCGACGCGAACGGCAACTTCTCGCTGAACCAGCCGGGCGGCAATTTCACACTCACCGTCGTCAAGAACGGCTTCCTTCCGGAAACGACGACCGCCTTCACGCTGGCGGCCGGTGCAACGCTGCCCGTCGGAACGATCAAACTTTCCGTCGCGCCGTCGACGATCACCGGCATCGTGGTCAGCTCACTTGGCGGCAACGTCGCCGGCGCTACCGTGGCACTCTCCGGATCGGGCGTTACGGCATCGACGAACGCCGGCGGCAACTTCTCCATCACCATTGCCGCCGGCACATTCACCGCGTCGATTTCCGCGGGCGGCTACACGTCGCAGACCACGCCTTCGTTCACGACGCAACCTGGCCAGACCTACGCACTCGGAACGCTCACGCTCGCAGCGATTCCGGCGACCGTGAGCGGCACCGTCACCAGTTCCACCGGCGGCGCGGTGGCCGGAGCAACCGTCACCGCGACCGGTGGTCCCACGGGAGCATCGCACAACGGCCGGATCAAAACGCTCGCCGTCACGACCACTACCACCGACGGCTCCGGCAACTTCACGCTTTCACTCGCCGCCGGAACGTACTCGCTGACCATCGCCAAGACCGGCTTCGGCACCGCGAACACCAGCCAGTTCGCGGTCGGCGCGGGCACGACCTTCTCCATCGGCACCGTGATCATCGATCCGCTCGGCACGATCTCGGGAGTGGTCGTGGCGCAGTCCACCGGTTCGCCGATCGCGAACGCCACCGTGTCGCTGCCGGGGAACCTGAGCTCCGTTTCGACCGACGCCACGGGCCACTTCGCCGTGCAGCAGACGTCGGGCACCTACTCGATCCACGTCTCAGCTACAGGCTACGCGGACGTCAACACACCGTTCTTCACGCTCGCCCCCGGCGCCAGCTACGACGCCGGCACGATCCAGCTTCCTGCCGTCGCCCTCGCCGTTTACGTCGGCTATGCGGATGACCTCCGTCCGAGCGCGAACTTCCCCGTCCCGTGGGCCGGGACGCCGAACGTTCTCTACATCGGCTCGTCGTCGCCGATCGACGCCGGCGCCATCCGCCTAGACAACAATACCGACGCCGCCCTTCCTGTCGACAGCGTCACCGTCGACCTCGGCCGCCCAGGTCCGGCCTTCAACCTCTGGGGCAGCTTCACGGTTCCTGCACACGGATCCTTGATCCTGACGCAGACCTCGCAGTTCAACTTCGACACGAGCGACTATCCGATCGGCCAATGCGGACAGAACCTCGTCGCCGGCGATCCGCGCGTCCCGATCGTCGCCGTGAAGTCGAATGGAGTCACGACGACGTACTTCGATACCGCGCATATTCTCGACACGGGCGGATTCGATCTCGCCTGCAGCGGCAATGAGTCGCTGCAATGGCGCCTGATCGGAACGACCGGCATCAATGCCAACGGCGACTTCCTCCTGTCCCCGCCCACCGGCACGAACCAGCTCGGCCAGCCCTACACAGTCACCGCCTCGGTCACCGATGCGAACGGCCAGCCGCTCGCTAATGTCAACGTAACGTTCAAGGTGATCCAGGGTCCGAACGTCGGTGCCAATGGGAGTGCAGTCACCAATGCCGCCGGAACGGCTGTCTTCGCGTACACCGGCCATTCCGCCGGCACGGACACGATTCAGGCCTCGATCACGAACGCGTCAGGCGGCGTCTCGAAATCGAATCCGGTCACCGTGAACTGGCCGGCATTTTCGAATCTCAACGTCTTCGTCGGATATGCGGACGATCTCCGCGCCGGCGCATCGTTCCCCAACCCGTGGCAAGGCTCGCCGAACGTCGTCTACATCGGCAGCGGCCTGCCGATCGATGCAGGTGCGATCCGCATCGACAACGCCAGCAGCACCGCGGTTGTCATCGATAAGGTGCTCGTCGATCTGCAACGTCCCGGTCCGACATTCGATCTGTGGGGCAGCTTCACGATCCCGCCGCACGGATCGGCCATCCTGACGCAGACCACGCAGTACAACTTCGACACGAGCGATTACCAGATCACCGGCTGCTTTGGCGTGCTCTCGCCGACCGATCCCCGCATCCCTAAGATCACCATTACGACCGCAGGCCAGTCGGCGAGCTACCTCGACACCTCGCACATTCTCGACACCTTCGGCTACGACCTGGCAGTCTGTCCCGATCCGAGCAATGAATCCTTGCAATGGCGGCCGGTCGGCTCGACGTCCACGGCAAGCGCAGGTCACCTCGCGCTGCGGCCACTGAGCACCCTGAACGCCGTCGGTGCGACGTACACCACGACGGCGGTCGCGACCGACGCCGGCAACGAGCCGGTGGCAGGACTTCCCGTCGACTTCCGTGTCGTGACCGGCCCGAACAGCGGCACCACCGGCCACGCCACCACCGACGCGAACGGCTTGGCCACATTCACCTACTCGAGCGCGACCGCGGGCACCGACACGCTCCGCGCCTCGATCACCAACACCCTTGGCGCCGTCCTGAACTCGAATGACGTGACCTCGACCTGGGTCTCGAATGTCAGCCTGCAGCTCGCGCCCGCGAGTGCGACCGCGGCCATCGGCTCGCCCGACAATGCCACGGCGTTCGTCACCGACGGCAGCGGCTCTCCGCTCGCGAATCTCATCGTCGCCTTCCGCGTCACCACCGGCCCGAATGCCGGCAAGACCGGCCTCGGCACGACCGACGCAACCGGCCACGCCGTCTTCACCTACTTCTCGGCCGTTGGCGGCACTGACACGCTCGTCGCCTCGGTCGCGGGCGCGAACGGCAGCTCGATCCTTTCCAACCAAGTGACCGTGATCTGGTCCGCGCCGATGTCCATCACCCTCGCGCCCTCCTCGGCATCAAACGCCATCGGCGCCAACTACACCGCCACCGCCTTCGTCTCCACTGCCGGATCACCATCCTCAGGCGCCTCCGTCACATTCACCGTCATCACAGGTCCCAACAGCGGCCGAACCTCGACGGCGACGACCGATGGTACGGGCCACGCGACCTTCACCTTCGCGTCGTCGACGCTCGGCATCGATGTCGTCCAGGCGACAACCGGCTCCGTCAACTCGAACCAGGTGATCGCACGCTGGATCGCCATCCCGACCGCGCTCACCTACACCGGCGCACTGGCGGGCGAAGTCAATGATCCGCTGACGCTTTCCGCGCGGCTGACCGAGGCGTCGTCGGGAAATGCGGTGGCAGGGAGGACGGTGACGTTTACCCTCGGTAGCCAAACGCTCACGGCTACTACGGACGCCTCGGGCAACGCGACCGTGAATGCCGCGGCACGCACTTCGACTGGCGCAATCGCGGCATCGGTCACCTTCGCCGCAGCCGGGTCGTACACCGGATCGTCGGCGTCTGTCTTCATCAACATCGTGCGCGATGAATCGCTCATCCGCTACACCGGAAAGAGCGTCGTCGCCGACGGGACCGCGCAGACGCTCACGGCTCTCCTCACCGATTCGGACGGCGTCGAGCCGCTGACCGGCCGCACTGTCACCTTCACCATCGGATCAGTCGTTGCCAGCGCGACAAGCGACGCCACCGGCATCGCCACTGCGAACGTCACCATCCCGATCTCCGCCGGCACCGGCTCGATTCGCCTCGTCGCATCCTTCGCCGGCGACGCCTCCAACGTTCCCGCATTGACCTCGGTGCCGGTCATCCTCTATCAACCGCAGTCCTTCGTGATCTGGGGCGGCAACGCGATTCCGCCGCACATCGGCGATCACGTCAACTTCTGGGGCTCGCAGTGGGACCGCCAGGTCACCGGCGGCGACTACGGCAGCAACGCCTCCTTCAAAGGATGGGCGACGCCAGTCGCATCGGCACTCGTCCCCTGCGGCCTGACCGGCCACGCCAACGGCACCTGCTGGACCTCGAAGCCCGGCAACTCCTCGCCGCCTGCCTTAATCGAACGCTACGTCAGCGTCATCGTCTCAACATCGATCGTCAAGAACGGCAACTCGATCGACGGCAACATCGCCGCCGTCGTCGTCGTTCGCGTCGACGCATCACCGGCTTATGCGAACGATCCCGGCAAACCCGGCTATGGGACAATCGTGGCCGTGATCACCGACGGCGCAAGGCTCTTCGGCACGTCAACGCCGGTTCCGTCCTACGCCGGCTACTTCTTCCGCCACCTCGCCACGCCGCGAACCCAGATCGCCTCGCTTTCGCACTCGGATCTCGCAACGTTCTTCTCGCTCACGACGCCCGCCGCGCGCGTAACGTCGGTCCTCCGTCCCACGCCGCTCACAGTCGCCGCGGGAACGAAGCGCTATTCGTTCTACACCCCCGAGATGCACCTGCTCGCCGAAACCGCCCTCACCTCCAGCGGAGCTCCAACAACCGCCTACGAATACATCTGGTTCAACGGCCACCCCGTAGCCCAAATTGACGCCAGCGCTGCCACCCACTGGACCTTCACCGACCACCTCGGCACCCCCATCCTCCTCACCAACACCGACGCCACCACCTACTGGCGCGCCGAATACGAACCCTTCGGCGCCATCTACGCCCTCCGCTCCCCCGACGTCCACCAACCCCTCCGCCTCCCCGGCCAGGAAGCCGAACAACTAAACCTTGGCGCCAACGGCGTGACGGAGCGCGAATACAACGTCTTCCGTTGGTACAGGGCAGGGTGGGGGACGTATACGCAGGTCGACCCAATTGACATGCCAGGTCAAGAATATGCCTACGGCGGCGAGAACCCGGCGAGATACAGCGATCGTCTGGGACTCTTTAACACGGGCCAGGCAGCGAAGCAGGTCGCACGACAGGCGTTTAATGGATGTGAGAAAGAAGCGGGCTCGTCTTTGGGAGGACCGATCGCCATGGCGATCGTCGCCTTGTTTCAGGCAGACGACGCCAACCCGCAAGAATTTGAGAATCAGATTAAGCCCTGCAAGAAATGCTGTAATGAGCTAAACGACGTCGTACAGCAGGCAAAGAAGAAGGTAGGAGGCCTCGGAGGTTGCGAAAATGGCATGAGTCGTTGGGCGTTACTGCAACGATACTATGCATGGTTAGAGCTGGCTACAGCCCGCGCTCGACGCGATGTTAAGTGTTGGGACGGTGGCGACGAAGGTCATCAGCGAGAGCAGGCGGCCGCGTGGTCAAACCTTGGCAAATGCGCAAGATTGTTGGGCTGGGGACCGTGAACACACTGCAATTGATCGAAGAGGCTTTCAGCCATCGACGCATGCCCGGATTATTTCCGGTATCAGAACAGATGGCGCCGCACGAATACGATGACGTCATCAGCTTTTGGGGGATACCGTGGTCCGCCGTGACCGGCTCGCAGTTACAAGAACACTTCGAGACGATATTTTGGTGGACTCCAGAAGCCTTCTGTTACTACCTTCCCGGAATTCTTAGCGCTGGTATTCGCGAGAATAAACCGTGGCTCATTGTTAACAATTCTTTAATCGATATGCTGGATCGCAGTCCCGACCCCTCCTCGTGGGATGACTTTTTCATTGCTCGTTGGGCACAGCTGACCGCGAAGGAATGCGAAGCGACGCAAGCATGGCTACTCTGGGTTGCTTCGTTAGACAATGGTTCTTATTGGGAAGGCTCGCTCTCCCGCGCGTTCGACACGCTGGAACTTCTGAAACAACGAACGAGAGCGTAGTTAGGCACCAAGCACGTGACTTTTCAGCCAGGATGTCTTCGGCGATTACGCGGCCGATATTCGCGCATGAGGAACGGTGGTGCCGCATAAACGTTACGTCGCAAGCGTAAGGCGCGCCTGCGTCAGGAGGGGCAGGAAGGCCTTTTCTCCGTTCTCCTCGGCGAATGCAAGCGCGCTATCGACGGCTGATGCGGCTTCTTCGCGGCGGCCGGCGCGCGAGAGAGCGTCGGCGTAGAGAATTGAATAGAAGGTCGTCACAAGCGGGCCGGCGGTGGTGCGCCATTTCTCGAATCCGGATTGGATCTCGCTGAGGCCGTCGGCTAGGTTTTCGAAACTCGACGCCCATCCGTGCATCATCACGCCGAGGCCCTGGTAGGAGGGAAAACCATGGGAGCGGGCTACGGATAGCAGTCGGTCTGCGGTCTCACCGCTGCCGGCGTGGTCGCCGATCATCTGGTACATCCAGGCGCCGGTGTTCAACGCGATGACGAGACTGAACGGATGATTGAGAGCCTCGGCGTGCGGCATGAATACAAGCCACGCATTGCGCGCGTCGTCGAAACGGTTCTCGAGGCATGCCATCCAGACGTCGAACTGGTTCACGATCACCGCCGCATCCATGCCGTACTCCACGCGATGCGTCGCGGTGTCGATGGACGGATAAAGCTCGATCACCTTGCGCGTGTGTTCCGCGCACGCCGCAAGGTCGCCGCTCCAGAAGGCGCTGTTGGCGATCGACGTGTGCGCGGCAAGAACGCCTTCCGGCGACTCGATTCGTTGCGCGACCTCCAGGCACTGCGCGGCCGTCTCGCGCGATTCGGCGAGCTGGCATCGCACCAGGTAGTACGTCCAGAGCGCGAAGAGGAACTGCGTGGCCTCGGGGCAATCGGGAAATTGGCGCGTCAGGTCGCGGGCGCGATCGTAGCGCGGCTTCAGAACAGGCGCCGCCCATCCCTGCAGGACTTTGATCGCCACCGACCAGCGAAGGATCAGGATGAATTCGCGTTTCGCGCGCTCCGGCGTATTCGGCAGCAGTTCGATCAGTTCGAGCGCGCGCGTGGCGTGGACCAGCGCTTCGCGATATCCGCTCATTCGCAGCGCCTGATCCAGCACGATTTCGAGATACCGAAGCGCGTTCTCCGCGTCGCTGGCTTGATCGTAGTGGTAGGCGAGATCGGTCGCGATCTGATCCGTGTCGCCTTCGTACATCTCTTCGAGGAGCGCCGCCACGTCACCGTGCATCAGCATCTTTTCGGCGTCACTGAGACTTCCATACAGGTACTGCTGCACCAGCGCGTGCGCGAAGCGGTAGTGCGCGAGGACGCGCCGTCCGCGGCGATGAACCGACAACTCCATCACGAGGCCATGCCGTTTCGTCAGATCGGCTGAGAGCAGCTTCAGTAGCCGCCGTTCGTCGACGTTCTGGATCTGCGCGACGATCTGCGCGAGAAAATCGGTCGTTCCCGTGCCGACGCTGGCCACGGTCAGAATCTCGCGCAGTTCATTCTCCAGCCGGCCGATCCTCTCGCCGATCACGCCTTCGATGCGAGGCGGAAGTTCGGACCACGACACGTCGCGCGCCACCGTCCAGTTTCCCTGGTTATCACACGCGAGGCAGCCTCGCTCGCGCAGGTAGCGAACCAGCTCCACCGTGAAGAGCGGGTGGCCATTCGTGTGAAGGAGCAGCGCCGCGCGGAACGACTCCCCGATCCGATTCGGCTCACTGTCAACGATCTGATCGATGAATGCGCGGCGTTCGTCCGTCGTGGAGTCGCCGAGGTCGACGACGAGATCGCCGAAATAGCGTTTGAGCTCGAACAGGACCTGCTCGAGCGGATGACGTTCGCCGCCGCGGCCCATCGTCACGTCATTCGGGCGATACGTGCCGATGACAAGAAACCTGGCCTGCTTGATCTGACGCGCGAGGTGAAAGAACAACGCGATCGACGACGCGTCGGACCACTGCAAATCGTCGAGCGCGATGAGCAGCGGCCGCTCCTTCGCCACCTCCTGAAGCAGCTCGGTGTACTGCCGGAAAATCTTCTCCTGATCGAGCTCGGTCGGACGCTTCGCCGGCGTCGGATCCTTACTCATCCATCCAGCCTCCTTCGCCACGGCGATGCCGGCGGAGGCGATCAGTTTCGATCCGGGGATGAAGACGTTGATCAGCTCGGGCGCCATCGAGATGAACACCTTCCGCGCCACCGAGAGCAGGTTCGTGCCGGCGTTCGGCTTGTCTTCCGCGTCGCCGGTGTGGACTTTCAGAATGTCGCGGATTGGGAGATAGGCGTCGCCCGCGCCGGTGGCCGAACTGCACTCGCCGATCGCCGAGGCAAATGACGAAGCTTCCGCGCGGCGAATCACTTCCGCGAGCAGCGTCGATTTCCCCGACCCTGCCTCGCCCGCGAGGAGGAGAACGCGCGGCTTGCCGGCTTGCGCATCGTCGAGCGCCTCCTGGAGTCGGGCCAATTCGCGCGCCCGGCCCGCGAAGCTGCCGGCGGCGAATGCGGATACGTCCGCGGTCGGTGTCGTGGTCATGTGGGAAGGAAGTCATTATCGCTGAAAACTGTGAAAGAATGCACAATCCAATCGTCCGTATCTATGCAATGAATGAAGGAGGTCCGCTATGCGTGGAAGAAGCCCCCGATCGGTTCCGCGTCCGGCTGCGCCTGGAACACTCGCGGCGAGAGCCGCATCCGCCCGGGTGGCACCCGCCGCCTTTACCGGCCAGGCCTTGAGCGTTCCGCTCGTTTCCGGGCCGTATCAAAACAACGGCGCAAGCCAATGGTTCGCGAATATGAACCTCGGCACGCCGGGTCAGCCGCTGAAAATCATGCTCGACACCGGATCCAATTTCATCTGGACGACGTCGAGCCTCTGTCCGCCGACGTCGTGTCAGCACTACGGCGGCGGAGAGTTCGTCTACCAGGATTCGTCGACGTTCCAGTGGATCGATCAGAATCAGCAGACCGTCGACTTCGGACCGTGGGGCTCGATGCAGGTGGCGACCGGAGAAGACGTCGTCGCCCTCGTTCCCGGTGCGTCGGTCGATCTGGCGATGTTCCTCTCGGCGTCCTACTCCGGCTCTCAATTCAATCAGCTGAATTGGGACGGCGGCCTCGGCATCCCGTCGGGGAGCGCGTTCGTCGAGCCGCAAGTGTCGTTCATCATCCCGCAGCTGATGAGCGCCGGCCTGATGGACCCGCAGCTTCCGTACGTTTCCTTCTCAACAAATCAAACTACCGGGCAGGGCACCGTGCTCCTCGGCGGCGTCGACTTCGACGCGGTCGATCTGAATTCGGCCGTTTTTCTTCCGTGGACGCCCTACACGCAACTTCCCGGCGTGGTCTACATCTGGACGACGCCGCTCTATCAGTACATCGTCGGCAATCAGCTCGTAGCGGTCAATCAGCAGTTCGCGCTCGACAGCGGCTCATCGCAATTCAAAGGTGACGACACCATCATGAATACGACGCTGCAACTCGTCGCCGTGTCGCCGCAACCGGATGTGACGCTCATCGTCGGGACGACTCTCGACGGCACGCAGGCGAACATCGTCGTGCCGCCCTCGGTCTACATGGTCAATATCCAGGCCGGCCCGCAGGAAGGACAAACCCTCCCGCAATTCAATCCCCTCGGCCTGAACGGCCTCGTGCTCGTCGGCTCTGTGCTGATGGACCAGGTCTACACGACGTACGAATACAACGTGACCGTGAACGAAGCGGGCTATCACCTCGATCCGGTCGGCATGTGGATCTTCAACAAGATCGGCGGTCCGCAATTGATTCAAACGACGAGCAAGACCGCATTCGCAACACGGCCGCGGCAGCCGAACACAATCTAATAAGGAGGATGTCGTGAACGTGAACGGTTCCTGGGTCAATGTCTTCGGTTCCGTCGTTGCGCTCGTTCAATTGGATGACGGCGTCGTCGTCGGCATGTACACCTCGACGACCGGCGCGTCCGGCTCGTACTGGGTCGTCGGCTTCACGGATCCCAACCCGCCCACCAACGGCAACGGACAGAGCCTCGCCTTCGCGATCCTCTGGCGCTCCTTCGACGGCGGCACGCCCGACCCGAGCTGGCATTACGTCTCCGGTTTCAGCGGACAGATGATCGTCAGGGACGGCACTCCGAGTCTCATCATGATTCACGACTTGGTCGCGACTGCTGTCGACCCGGGCGTCGTCGACATCATCGGCAGCTACCCCGACAAACTGACCTATCTCCCGCGCCCACCGGGCCCCACGCCCAACTGGCCGCCACCATTCCAGCCGCCAACGTCTCCCGATCCCGTCGGCGGAAACTGGATCTGCATTCAGGATCCGGCGATCACGCTTTCCCTCGCGGTTCAGGATGACATCTCCGGCTTCCTAACCGGCACCCTCGGTACTGCCACCGGAACCGTACCCCTCACCGGCTTCACCGATACCGGCGCCGGCGCCGCCGGTCTGACCCTCCAAGGCCTGACCGTCGCCGCCCTCCTCCCGGACGGCCACATGGTCCTGGCCATCGCCGGCAGCCTGAACCTCGCAACCGGCTCGCTGACGATGTCGTGGTTCGAAAGTAACGGCACCGCCGCCGATTCGACCTACACCCAGACGCGTCTGCGGGGTTTGGATTTCGTGCGGGGATAACCCTGCACAGCCTCGGGTCAACTGATTAACAACTCCTGCGGCGTTTGATTATCCGCAGCACGCGCATTCGCATTGCGCGTGGATTTTCGAACTGAGGAGACGGAATCCAATATGATTACGCGCTTCCCATAAGTGGTAGAACAATCGCGTGCGGGGAGCATCCAATGATCTCCGACAACAGTTCCCTGTCGCTTCCGTTGAAACCGCCCGAGTTTCCGTCGGCGGAGCAGACGCAGCGCGCGATGAATTTCTGGCGAATCGCGTGGGGCGTTCTCATCATTTATCCGCTTCTCGCGTCGATCGCCGTCGTCATTCAGCCGGAGTCGTTCGAGCGGCGCTTCATCTCCGTGATTTGGCGTGTGGCCATCGTTGTGCCCCTGCTGGTGTTGAACCGCCGTGGGAAAACCGCACTGGCGAGCTGGTGTCTCATCGTCGGTCTGATCCTCGTTTCCGCCGAGCGAGGCTGGTTCCTTGGAGGGCTCGAAGCCCCCGCACTCACACCATTCTTCATCCTGTACGTTTTGATAGCGGGGCTCCTTCTGGGACGGCGCGGAGCGCTTGCGTTTACGGCGGTCTGCTCCACTATCGGATTCGGTTTCCTGGTGGCAAGCGGAAGCGGGGTCCTCCCGGCAACCTCCGAGAAGTTCTCGGACCCGGTGCTCATGATCTATCTGCTTCTGTATCTCGGCCTGACCCTTGTCCTCGGCCGCATGATCGAAGCGACATTCGAACGGAACCAGCAACGCCTCGAGGCGGAGCTTCAAGAGAGGATTCAAGCCGAAGAGGCTCTGCGTGCTTCGGAAGCCAGATTCGCGAAAGCGTTTCAGTTCAGTCCGGACCATCTCCTGATCACCGATCGAAAGACCGGCGAGGTTCTCGAGATCAACGACAGCTTCATACGATCGATCGGGTATACGCGCGAGGAAATCGTAGGACGGCGGTCGGTGGAGTTGGGGCTCATCGACCCGGAAGTCAGGGATCGCATCGCGGCCGCCGGGATGGTGCGCAATTTCGAGGTGCCGATACTGAGGAAGAGCGGTACGTACGACGCGCTCCTGTCGACGGATACGATCGAGATTGAGGGGCGTGAGTGCCTGCTCTCGGTCGTACGCGACGTCACGCAGGAGAAGGCAGCCGCCAAGGCACTGAAACAGGCTAACGAGTCTCTCGCCGAGTCGGAGCAACGCCTTCGCCTCGCGCTCCAGTCGGGCAACATCGCCGTCTGGCATCAGGATGAAGATCGGAGTTTCCTCACCGGGGACGGGCTGTTGTTCGAAATGCTGGGTCTCGCTGCCACGGACGGCTGGAAGATTCCGGTCGAGATACTTTTCGAAAGGATTCATCCGGATGATGTCGCGAGGACGCGCGAGCACCTGTCCGATCTCTGGTCAGGGATGGCGAATGCTCAGACCGACTTCCGCATGACGCCGCGCGAGGGCGAGGTGCGGTTCATTCACGGGACCGGCTCGGCAGTCCTGGACAGCACCTCGAATGTGCGACGAGTCGTCGGCGCGGCTCTGGACGTCACGGAACGGCACAAGGCCGCGCAGGAGCGAGAGGCGCTGGTTCATACGCTTGGTGAGCGCGTCAAGGAGTTGCGGCTGCTTCACCACACCGCCGTGCTCATTCAGACGGGTGGGGCTGTGCGTGATCTTCTGAGCGAGCTCGTGACCATGATGCCCGGATCCTGGCAGTTCACCGGCTGCTGCGAAGCGCGCATTGTCTACGGCGACGTCGACGTGCGCACCGACGGGTGGAGAGAGTCGGAGTGGCGTCAATCAGTCCCGCTCGTAGCGGCAGGTGCCTCAGGACACATCGAAGTGGTCTATACAGAGCCGCGGCCTGCTGCCGACGAAGGGCCCTTTCTTCGCGAGGAGCGGCTGCTGCTCAACTCGATGGCGGAGATGCTTGCAAAATACCTCGAGCTCCGGGAACACCAGACGGAACTCGAATCGCTCATCTCCACAAGAACAGCGGACCTGCTTCTGGCCAAGGATGAAGCGGAGCGCGCGAACCGCGCCAAGAGCGTGTTCGTTTCGAACATGTCGCACGAGTTGCGCACACCACTCAACGCGATCCTCGGGTATGCGCAACTCCTCGAAACCGACACCGCTCTCGATGAATCGATCAGGAGGAAAGCCGCGACGATCCGGTCCAGCGGCGACCACCTCCTGCACCTGCTCAACGACGTGCTCGAGATGTCAAGGATCGAAGCCGGGCACATCGAATTGTTCAGCGCTCCGTTCGATCTGCACTCACTCTTCGATGAGGTTCATCGCATGTTCGCTCCGCTCGCGGCAGCGCGGCGGAACAACCTCGTCCTGGCGAAGGCGACACAACTCCCGCGTGCCATCGCGGGCGATGCACGCAAGGTTCGCGAGGTGATCATCAATCTCATTGGGAATGCGCTGAAGTTCACGGAGAACGGCACAATCACCATCAAAACCCGGTGCGACGTGACGGCGGATGGTTATCGCATCGGCGTCATCGTCGAAGACACCGGAGTGGGAATTGAGCCTGATGATCTCGAACGAATCTTCGGCGCATTCGAGCAAACTGAAACCGGTAGCCGTGCCGGCGGCACGGGTCTCGGCCTGGCGATCAGCCGTACGTTTGCAGAACTGATGCGGGGAAGCCTGACCGTTCAAAGCGAGCCTGGCAAAGGAACCTCGTTCACGTTCACCTTCGAGGCCGGGCGCGCTGATGAGAGCACCGTCGGATTCGGTCGCGCGTCAATGTCGGCGGTCCGCCTCTCCCCACCCCACCTCGGACGGAAGGTTCTCATCGTCGATGACATCGCCACCAATCGTGACGTGATTGCCGAGCTTCTGTCCCGCACCGGTTTCGACGTTCGCCTCGCCGCAAGCGGCGAGGAGGCAGTCGCTCTGCACGATGCCTGGACACCCGATCTCGTGCTCATGGATCTGCGAATGCCCGGCATCGGGGGCGCCGAAGCCATCCGCCGGATCCGGGCAACGAGCAAACCTGTGATCATCGTGGCGCTGACGGCCAGCATCGATCCGAGTACCAGGCATCGCGCGCATGAGGTAGGAGCGGATGCGCTGCTTCTGAAGCCCTGGCGCGAGGATGAGATTCTCACGACGATCGGAAGCCTTCTCGGCGTTACGTACCTGGCGCCGGAGGAACGGGGTGAGCACCCGATCGCGGCACCGGAAACCGCGGAGTCGTTTGCGCTCGCCTTGCGAAGCCTGCCCGCGGATCTCCTCGCCGATTTGCGCGACGCCGCGATCGAGGCACGCCCTGAGCGCCTCGCGACCCTTGCCGGACAGATTCGCGTGCATTCGGAGGCCGCGGCGCACCGAACTCTCGAGCTCGCGCACGACTTCCAGTTCGAGGAACTTCTCGCCGCGATCGACGAAGTGGAGGCCCTGTGAGCGATCAACCGGAAGCGCGGCCGAGCATCCTGGCTGTCGATGACACGCCGGAGAATCTCAGACTTCTGAACGGCGTCCTCAGTAGCAATGGATACGAAGTGCGGCCGGTCACGAGCGGCCGGATGGCTCTTCAGTCGGCCGAGCGCTCCGCGCCCGATCTCGTGCTCCTCGATGTCTCCATGCCGGAGATGGACGGCTACGAAGTCTGCGAGCGCCTGAAAGCTCACGAGACGCTCCGCGAGATTCCTGTGATCTTCCTGACCGCGAACATCGAAACGGAGGCAAAACTGCGCGGCTTCGAGGCTGGTGGTGTTGACTACATCGCCAAGCCGTTCCAGGTCGCCGAAGTGCTCGCGCGGGTGCGGGTGCATGTCTCTCTCGTGCGTGCCCGGCAGGAACTTGCGAGGAACTACGAGCAGCTCCGCGCGCTCGAAAGGCTCCGGGACGATCTCGTTCACATGGTCGTGCACGACATGCGCTCACCGCTTCTCGGGATCCTGATGCACCTCTCCGTACTTCGCAACCGCCTCACCGATCGTCAGGATCTGATCCCGAGTGTCGACGCCGTTATGCGCTCCTCCCGCAATCTCAGCAAGATGGCCAATGAGCTGCTCGATATCAGCCGGATGGAGGAAGGAAAAATGAACCTTCAGCCTGAGGCGTGTGACCTCTCGGCGCTCGTGCGCGAAGTAACCACGGCATTCGATGATGGTTCGCGGCGTCTCGAGATTGATTGCCGCGAATCGATCGGCGTGGAGTGCGACTCCGGCTTGATTCGACGCGTTCTCGAAAACCTGGTGAGCAACGGTCTGAAACACACTCCGGCCGGAACGGTCGTGGAGGTGAGCGCCGTACCCGGCGAGCAGGTTGCGCGACTCTGTATTCGCGACCGAGGGAACGGTGTCCCCGCGGAAGCGCGCGAACGGATCTTCGAGAAGTTCGGCGCAATCCCGACCGAGGCCGGCCGCGAGTACCACTCCGCCGGACTCGGCCTGGCGTTCTGCAAGCTCGTCGTCCGCGCGCACGGGGGCAGAATCGGAGTGAATTCAAGGGACGGGGGAGGAAGCGAGTTCTGGTTCGAGCTTCCGTCCCGGATCGCAGACCGCGGCCTTTGAACGTTCCCGGCGAAACGCTCGCGATGATGATCGCGTCAATGTTGCGTCGCCGCGCGTTGGTCAGAAAGGCGGAGCGTGATCGCGTCGAGAATGTCGTCGCAGCTTGAACTTTTTGAGAGGTATCCGTCGGCGCCGCTCTCGCCGCACAGACGCGCCAACCGTTCGCTTTGAATCCCCGAGAAAAGGATGACGGGAGCCGATTGGAAGATCCTCCGGGCGCCCGCTTTGAGAAAACTGGGGCCAGCGAGCACGGGAATGCCGACATCGAGAAGAACCAGGTCGGGCTCGATCTCTCGAACGACGAAGGGAATTGTGATCGGGTTCGTGTGAACGAACGCCGCATACCCGTTGTCAGCGAGAAAATCGCGTACGCCGCACGCAAACGACTCGTCGTCATCAATGATCAGAATGGTGCTCTTGGGTTTCGTATCTCGCATGGCGACTCTCCTTCGCTCTAGTGAAGACTGCGGAACGGAAACCCTTTAGATCAAGGACGCTGCCATGTCCCCTCATCGCGGAAGTCATTGATTGGATGGCAGTTTTTCCCATCCGCTCCCATGCGCTCAACTTCGACGACGAGACACCTGTGCAGATCCTGGACGTCGTCTCCAGCTTCGGGCCAAGTTGGCGAGCGCGGTCGAGAAAGTCGCCCACGACATCGTCCGCATCGCGCAGCCGGCGCTCGTGCGTAACTTCCTTCGGCATCTTGAGCGCGAACGTGAACTCCGACGGCGTGTGCTCAGCCCACGCGCGCACGCCCCGCGCGTCGGGAACCGCGTAAAACGTGGAGTCGACCTCGACGGTGCGGAACGCGCGCGCATACGTCGAAAGAAACTCCGCAGGACGCGTCCCGGGCGGATACAACGGCCCCACCCACGCCGCATAGTTCCACCCCTGCGTCCCGATGAGAATGCTCATTCGCAGGAAATGCTACGCGTGAACGCCGCCGCTGGTTGTGGCGTGGACTCGAACCTTCGACCACCGGATTCCGAAAAAGATCATGATCACTGCCAAAACGAGGATGAGATGGGTAAGCTGAAGAATGTTTTCGAACCTCATGCCGCGGTTCCGATCTGTGAGTTGGATATGCGACCCAGCCTGGCTCGAACTCCTCGCAACCCATCCGTAGCGTCCGCTCGCCAGAGGTCGTCTAGAATTGATCCGTGGCTGAACTTCTACCGATCGGAGCCGATCTCTCCCATTACCGCATCACCGCGCATCTCGGCAGCGGCGGAATGGGTGATGTCTACAAGGCGACGGACAGTTCGCTCGGTCGCTCCGTGGCGCTGAAAGTTCTTCGTTCGGACGTGGTGCGCGATGACGAGCGGAGGCTCCGGTTTGTTCAGGAGGCAAAAGCAGCCTCATCTCTCAATCACCCGAACGTGGTTCACATCTACGAAATCGGTGACGCGTCGATCGGTCAACACGAACCGCCCGTGGGGTTCATCGCCATGGAGTACATCGAGGGAACGACTTTGGGGGAAAGGATCTATTCAGACAGAGCCGCGGGGAGGAAATTGCTGCAGCTACTGGAACAAGTTGCCGAAGGGCTTTCCAAGGCACACTCTGCGGGTCTGGTGCACCGGGACCTGAAGCCCGATAACATCATGGTCTCTTCCGATGGCTACGCCAAGATCGTCGATTTTGGTCTGGCAAAGCTGGTCATCGAGGGTCCGCCAGTGTCGATCGCTGAGCACGAAGTCACCGTCCGCATGCAGCAGGTGACGCGTGAGGGAATCATGCTCGGTACGATCGGCTATATGTCGCCGGAGCAGGTCCAGGGACAACCAGTCGATCGCCGTTCCGACATCTTTTCGTTCGGCTGCATTCTCTACGAGGCGCTTGCACGCCGGCGCGCGTTCGAGGGCAGTTCGTCGGTCGACACGCTCTACAAGATTCTGCACGGGGAACCGGATCCGATCACGACGATGACCGGAGGGGCATCGGTCACTGCGCAGCGCATCATCCGACGCTGCCTGGACAAAGACCGCGACCATCGTTATCAATCGATGAAGGAGGTCGTTATTGAGCTCGCCGATTTACGGCGAGAGATGGATTCGCCGGGCGGGAGTGACTCCAACGGCGTTTCCAGAACAATAGCGGCTACCGTTCGCACGAACACCCGATGGTACCTTCTGAGTGGCGGGCTTATTGCCGTCATTGCCCTACTTATGATGCTCCCAAAGGGGCGTGACCGTTTAACAGGTGTGAATCTCCGCCAAGCTGTCCGGGACCACGCCAATACCAGCAATCTGCGCACATCGCCGTCGCAAATTAATACTCCCGGCGTCTATGACGCCTACATACGAGCCAAAGTGAACGTCACCGACGAGAATCCGGCGAGCAATGACAAGGCCATCAAACTTCTGGAGAGCGTGGTCGCGGCGGATCCGAAATTTGCACCAGGCTATGCGGCGCTCGCTCGCGCTTACAACATCAAGTCCTTCTACTACGCGCCGGCAGATCAAAAGGCACAGCTCGACGAGAACGCGGCTGTGGCGGTGGAAAAAGCGCTGGCTCTCGATCCCAATCTTGCTGAAGCTCATCTGGCGAGAGGGTTAATTCTCTGGACCCATGAGAATCGGTTTCAGCATGAAGAAGCGGTGAGCTCTTACAAGGAAGCGCTGGCCCTGAAGCCAGACCTTGACGAGGCCCATCATCAGCTCGGCCTCATTTATCTTCACGTCGGTCTCTTTGATAAGGCTCAGCAGGAACTGAATGCCGCGGTGAGACTCAATCCAGGGAATGCGCTGGCGCGGTTCAGGCTGGGCGTCATCGAGATGTACCGTGGCCGATACGAGGCGGCTTTATCGGCTTTCACGACGACGCCTCTTAGAAAGAATCCGTCCCTATGGACGTCAAACACCGCGGAGGTCATGTGGCGGCTTGGTAAGAGTGATGAAGCCAGCCGACTCATTGATGACTATCTACGCGACAACCCAAGGGATGAGGGAGGTGGTGTCACGAGCGTCAGGGCGCTCATGTTCGCACAGTCCGGAAAGAGCAAGGAAGCAGAAGAAGCGATCGGTCGGGCCATTCGTTTGGGGCGGAACTTCGGCCATTTCCACCACGCCTCCTACAATATCGCCGCCGCATATGCCCTGCTCCACAGGCCCGCAGAGGCCACACAATGGCTTCAGGTGGCGGCGGACGACGGATTCCCATGTTATCCCGTCTTCAAGCGCGATCCGGCCTTGAATCCTGTCCGCGACGACCCACGTTTTGTCTTACTGCTAAAACGCTTGAAGGTCCAGTTCGAGAACTTTAGCCGCTCCCTGTGACTCGTCCGACGATGCGCACGGCAGAGAGTAGTAAAGGTTGTGGTGCTCCAGCCGGATTGCTCGTTTGCCAGCGGTGGGTGTTGGAGATTGATCAACGGAGGCCCAGTTTCACCGGTCGGGCCGCAAGATGCCTCAGACACCCGCGTGGCGGCTTCGCCAGTACTCAGCGCAGCTCGAATGACTGTTTCCGGCTGCGTCCCCACCATCGAACGAATCCTCTGGACCTCAGCTGGACCGGAACGGCGAACCGGGATGTTCTGCCACAACCTTTTGTCGCGCCGCAAATCGAAAGGTCGCCGGCGGAAGCGTGGTCTTCGCGACGATTTGGCTGTGGCGGGAGGACTCGAACCTCCGACCACCGGATTAACAATCCGGCGCTCTACCAACTGAGCTACACCACAGTGTTCGATGCGAGGGCGGGCATGGTGGATGACGCGATGCGCTCGTGTCAACGCTGAATATTGACGCTGCGGGGCGGGTTCACTAGACTCGGCAATCTTCTGAGAGGGCGACGTAGCCAAGTGGTAAGGCAGAGGTCTGCAAAACCTCCATTCGCCGGTTCGATCCCGGCCGTCGCCTCCATTCCTGTTCCTCCCCACTTCAACTTCGCAGCGACGGTCGTCTCGCACGGCTGGTATCTGCTCGCGCCGTTTCGGTGGGAGCGCAACGAACAGACGCTGCATCGGCCGGAGATCCTCGGTGGGAAGGCGGTCGAGCTTCGGATCTCGTTCGATGGCGACGCGTTGCGCGTCGAAGGGATTGACGACAGCGACGAGCTTCGTCGCAAGTTGGGGCGCATGTTCCAGCTCGGCGTCGACACCGCCGATTTCGTCGCGCTCTCCCGCAATTCGCCGGCGCATGCGTGGGTGGAGTCGTCCGGATTCGGGCGCCTCCTCTGCGGCGCGACGCTCTTCGAAGATGTCGTGAAGATCATCACCACCACCAACACGATGTGGCGTCAGACGATCCGCATGACAGAGTTGATCGTCGAGAAGTGCGGACGGAAAACGAAATCCGCGATTGCTTTTCCGGCTCCCGAAGACGTCGCGCGATTCTCCGCGGACGAGCTCCAGGAGGATTGCCGCCTCGGCTATCGCGCGAAGACGATCCATGCGCTGGCGAGCGGCATCGTGGATGGTTCGATCGACATGTACGCGCTGAGCGATCCGTCGCAGAGTACCGAGGAGTTGTTCAAGAGCTATCGGGAACTGCCGGGGATCGGACCGTACGGCGCCGCTCATCTGCTGGCGATGGACGGACGGCATGACTTCATCGCCGTCGACACCGAGTTCCGGCGCTTCGTGCGCGAGCGCTACCACGGCGGACGCGCGGTCTCCGATCGCACGATGCTGCGGCGCTACGCGAAGTGGGGACGCTGGAAGTACCTCGCCTACTGGTCGGAACTGTGGGAGTCGGTGGCTGCCGGTTTGGAGCCACTCGAAGCAGAGAAGGGCGAATAGGATACGCCTCACCGCGCCGCTTCGGAATATTGACGTTCCCCTGGGGAGTACTACACTTCCTCGGTACCTGGAACGAACCCTTGGACGACAAAATCAAGCAACTCCTGCAACAGCTCGGGACGGCAATCAACGATTCAATCTCGAGCTCCGACGACGTCAACGAACACATTCAACGCATCCGCGACGAAGGCTACAACCTCTACGTCGTTCTCGATGCCACCATTGGCCTGAACCGCCTCGGCGAGGACGACGAAACGCCGGCGCCCAATCCTGCGGCGGGCATGCTCGTGAAGAGCGACCGCGAGGTGCAATTCCGCATCGACGTGAACGACCTTGCCATGCTGCGCGCCATGGGCATCGATCCGACGCGAAAGGTGAGAGGCGCACGTCGACCGGAGCCGCTCGCGGCGACCAATGACGACGAGTAGCTCCGCCAATCTTTACGATCTCGCGCCGCCGCGTCTCCAGCAGGCGCTCGGCACGATCGTTTCGCCGCCCTTCCGCGTGAAGCAGATCGAGGAGTGGATGTACGTCCGCGGCATCGACTCCTTCGACGCGATGACGAACATTCCGAAGGAGCTTCGCAGCGCGCTGGCGGAGCACTACACGATCGCGTTCCCGGAAGTCGTGGAGCGGACGACGCCGGCGGCAGATGAAAGTCAGAAATATCTCTTCGCACTGCGCGACGGCAATCGCATCGAGGCGGTGTACATGCCGATGCGCGACAGGATCAGCGTTTGCCTCTCATCGCAGGCGGGCTGCGCGGTCGGCTGCACGTTCTGCGTGACCGGCTTTTTCGGCGCGGGACGCAATCTGTCGCCGGGCGAAATGCTCGGCCAGTTCTTCACGATCCAGCACGAGCACAGCGTGCCTATGGAGTCGATGAACGTGGTCTTCATGGGCATGGGCGAGCCGCTGCTGAATTTCGACAATCTCGTCACAACGCTCGATGTGCTCTACCGCAACATCGCGCCGAAACGGATCACGGTGTCGACGTCGGGCATCATCCCCGGCATCGAAGAGCTGGCGAAGCTGCCGCGGCGTCCGAACCTGGCGGTGTCGATCAATGCGCCAGATCGGCGGCGCCGCGAAGAGATCATGCCGATCACGAAAAAGTACCCGCTCGAGGAGTTGATCGCGTCGCTCAAAAAATATCCGTCCGAAAAGGGACGCGAGATCACGATCGAGTACGTGCTGCTGGCCGGCTACAACGATTCGCATACCGACGCGGTGGCGCTGGCGAAATTGATTCACGGCCTGCGCGCGAAAGTGAACGCGATTCCGTTCAACGAGGATCCGAACCTTCCCGACTGGATGAAGCGGCCGAAGGAAGGGTCGATCGATCGCTTCGTCGACACGCTCGTCCGCAACGGAGTGCACGTGACGGTGCGGCGTTCGAAGGGACGCGACATCGCAGCAGCGTGCGGGCAGTTACGCGGCAAGTCAGTCGCAAAGAGCCGCGCGACGCGCTAGGCCAGCGCGAAGGCCCGCAGCGGCGTGTGGATCGCGCCTTTCGGATTCAGTTCGCTGGAGAAGAGCGTCACCGAATCGATCGCGATTGGATCCGATTTGAAATCGCGCAGAGCGCCGTTGAAGATCTCGATACATGCCGGCGGCCACCGATCGCGGATACGGAAGAGCGTGAGGTGCGCGCGAAAGTCGCCGCGCTCGAGCGGCACGCCCGCGGCTTTCACGCCGCTGCGAACGGCATCGGCGACGGCGCGGAACTTCTCCTCCGGTCCGGCACCGACCCACGCCACCCGCGCGTGGCGTGCATTCGGAAAAAATCCACTGCCGCGCAGGTGTCCCTCGAAGCGCGGAACGCTGGCCAGACTTTCTTCGACGCATGCCGCGAGCGTCGGCAGAAGCGATTCCGGTTGCTCGTCGAGAAACGCGAAGGTGAGGTGCTGCGTCTCGGGACGCACCCACGCCGCCGGGGGCAGCTTCGACTTCACCATCGCAATGCGATCGCTGATCGCGCGGAGCTCAGACTCCGGGAAGGAGATGGCGATGAAGAGTCGCATTGAATTGGCTGGACGGCGGACGAATTGTAATCGTCAATCTGCCTGACCCGCCAAAAACTCGGGGGTAAAGATGCGCGCGATCTCTTCTTCGCTCAGCAACTTCTTTTCGCGCAGAAGAGTCGGAATCGGTGTTCCGCTCTTTGCCGACTCTTTCGCGATCTCGGCCGCTTTCGCGTAGCCAATGATCGGATTCAGCGCCGTGGCCAGCGACGGAGAGCTGACGTAGTACGCCTCGCATTGCGCGCGATCGGCTTCGATACCGGCGACGCACTTCGTGATGAAGACCGGCAGGTAGTTCTTCAGGATCTCGATCGAGAAGAGGATCTCGAACGCCATCAGCGGCATCATCACGTTGAGCTCGAGCTGGCCCGCTTGCACCGCGTAATCGATCGCCGTCGCCGATCCGATGATGTGGAAGCAGACCTGATTCATGCACTCCAGCATCGACGGATTCACCTTGCCGGGCATGATCGACGACCCCGGCTGCACGGCCGGCAGAATGATCTCCGCGAGGCCGGTCTGCGGTCCGGATGCGAGCAAACGGAGATCGTTGGTGATGCGCGTCAATTCGGTGGCGAGATTGCGCAGCGCGCTGGAAATCGCGGCGACAGGAAGCTGCGATTGCATCGACTCGCGCAGATCAGCAGTAGCGGTCAGATCGAGGTTGGTTAGCTCGTTCAGCCTCCGCACGACGACATGGCGGTAGCCGCGCGGCGCGTTCATGCCGGTGCCGACAGCCGTGCCGCCGATGCCGAGGTCGCGGAGCTCGTTGGCGGCGGCACGGAGGAGGCGGGTGGCGCGGCGGATGGCGGCGGCGTAGGCGCGAAACTCCTGTCCGAGGGTCAGCGGAACGGCGTCCTGCAAGTGCGTGCGGCCTGACTTGATGACGTCCCCGAAGACGTTGCCGCGATCGTCGAATGCGTTCCCGAGCGCGTCGAGTTGCGGGAGCAGTTCGTTCAACAGCAGCAGCGTGGCAATGCGGATCGCCGTCGGGAAGACGTCGTTCGTCGACTGCGCCATGTTGACGTGATCGTTCGGATGGACCGGCGTGTACGTTCCGCGTTCCGGATTGGCGAGGTTGGCGATGACCTCGTTCACGTTCATGTTGAACGACGTTCCGGCGCCGGCCTGGAAGACGTCGACGACGAACTGCGATCGATACGTCTCCGCGTTGTCGAGCAACTCATCGCAAGCGGCGACGATCGAATCGGCAAGTCCGGCATCGAGCGCATCAAGCTCGCGGTTGGCCAAGGCTGCGGCTTTCTTCAGCAGGACGAACGAGCGGATGAACACCGGATGCTCGCGCAGTCCGCTGATCGGATAGTTCTCGACCGCGCGCTGCGTCTGCGCGCCGTAGAGCGCGTCAACGGGGACGCGGACTTCGCCGAGGGTGTCGCGTTCGGTTCGCATTGAGAAGGACTACGCTTTCATTGCATCCAATCGCGCCTTCGACTCTTCGAAGACGCTCTTGTGCAGCGACTGACCGTGGGCATCCATCGTGACGATGGCCATGAAGTCTTCCACCCAGAGATGCCAAATCGCCTCCGGTGATCCGAGGTCCATCCAGTCGACGCCGTCGACGCGCTTGATCGACGCGGCACAAACCTGCGCGGCGCCGCCGATGGCGTGGAGGTAGACGGCGCCGTACTCTTTGCAAGCCGCCAGTGTCTTCTCCCCCATCCCGCCCTTCCCGATCACGCCGCGGATGCCATAGTCGCGCATGACCTCCCACTGGTACGGCTCCTCGCGCGAGGACGTGGTCGGTCCGGCCGCTTTGCAAACCCATTGATCGCCCTCTTTCACCATCACCGGACCGCAGTGATAAATGATCTGGCCCTTCAGATCGACGGGCGGCGGAGTGCCGGTGTGGATGCGGTGATGAACGGCGTCGCGTCCGGTGTAAAGCCGCCCAGTGATGGCGACGGAGTCACCTACATTCAGGGTGCGGATCGTTGCTTCATCGATTGGGGTGGTGAGCTTTACCAGAGCCATGCTTCGATGCTATCGCGTTTGGTATTCCGTCGGGATGACACGACATGCAAGCGGCTTTGGCACCGTCGGTCGAACTGACCGGTGTGGAGATGAGCATTCACGGAAAGAAGCCGGATGGTGGCGGCGGGGGTGGCGGAAGGGGCGAAACGAGCTCCGCAAGCGAGGGTGGCGCAATAAGTGCGCGAACTGCGTTCGGTCTCTTCGGCGGTTTCAGCGAGGCCATCTCGCGTCGCAGCAATGAGTCGCACGAGAACACGAGCAGAGTGAACACGAACGGCGCAAACCGGTTCATGCACCCTTAGACGATCAATAGAGCCAATTGGAAACGTCGCCGTTCAAAGTCAGTTGGGCACCCCGCCGCCGGTACGCCCAGCACATGTAGGCGATCGACACAAAGAACGACGCCGGCAACCGATTGAGCGTCCCGATCTTGCAAGCCAGCAGCGTGGTCTTGCCACCGAAGCCCATCGGTCCGATGCCGGACTTATTCGCCTTATCGACCACGCGCGCTTCAAGCTCACCGAGGACGGGATCGTCGCTCGTGTCATCGAGTATCCGCAGGAGCTGTTCTTTCGCGAAGCCGTAGCCGGTGCCGCGGTCGCCGCCGATGCAGACGCCGAGGATGCCGGGACCGCAGCCCTGGCCCTGGGCCTGGAGCACGCAGTCGAGAATGGCGTTCTCGACGCCTTTGAGATCGCGTCCGCCGAGGTCGGGGTGCGGGAGGGAGTACTGGGCGTTCATGTTCTCGCAGCCGCCTCCTTTCAACATCAGCTTCACTTCCACGTGCGGCTCGCGCCACTGGTGAAAGTGAAAGACGGGCGAGCCGGGCCCGGTGTTGTCGCCGCTGTTCTTGCCGGTGATGCTGTCGACGCTGTTCTGCCGCAGATATCCCTTCTTCGTGGCCGTCCTCACGGCCTCAGTGGCGATCTCCTCGAACGCGAGCTGGTCGTAGCCGGCCGGCGTGTGAACGTAGAAGAGGATCGTGCCGGTGTCCTGGCAAAGCGGCAGCGAGCTATCGCGCGCGAGTCCGATATTGCATCCGATGACGTTGAGCGCGACATCGGCGTTCGAGCCTTCGACCTCATTCTTCCGCGCGCCGGTGACCGCGCGAACGACATCGTCCGGCAGGATTGTGGATGTGCGCCGGATCAGTTCGAGGATCGATTCGAAGAGGTTCGTTTCAGGTGAGATACGTTCAATCGTCTGCGCGGTCGCGCTCATGCGGTTCTCCGGAGGTTTCGACGCGCTCAACGGTAACGAGGACCTGCTCACCTTTAGCAAAACCTTCAAGTGGTTCGTCGAGGAACAGTCTGTTAGTGGCTGCGTCGTATGTAGCGGATACTTTGATGCTCATCTTGCTCAGCCAAGTCTACCGCGTCAAACGGCTCCGCCAAGTGGCGTAGTTCGTAGCTTCGTTACAATCGGCCTTCCCATGCTCCGCGACAAACTCATGCACCATGACCCCGTTGACGGCTTCCGCTGGCGGAGTCACGAGATCACGCGCGTGGAAGGATTCAGCGACGCCGTCTTCGGGTTCGCCGTCACGCTGCTGATCGTGTCGCTGGAGGTGCCGCGGACGTCCGGCGAGCTGCTGGCCACGATGCGCGGCTTCGGCGCGTTCGTCATCACGTTCCTGATGCTGGCGGGGCTCTGGTACTCGCAGTTCACGTTCTTCCGGCGGTACGGGCTGGAAGATCGCGTGACGGTGATGCTGAATCTCGTGCTGCTGTTCATGGTGCTGTTCTTCGTCTATCCGCTGAAGTTTCTCTTCAACGTGATGCTCACCGATCCGCGGATGAAGCAGACCATTGCCACGGCGCATGGCATCGAGCTGGTCGTGCTGCCGGAGCACAAGCCGCTGATCTTCGCCATTTTCGGCGCGGGCTTCGCCGGCGTGATGGTGGTCTTCTCGCTGCTGTACCGCCACGCGTGGAAGAAGCGCGAACAGCTGGGACTCAACGAATTTGAGATTTTCGAAACGGAGCACAGCGTCCGCCGTCTCTCCGTCGCCTCGGCGGTCGGCTTCACCTACTTCCTGATCGCAGGACTGAACGCGCTGCCGCACCGCACGAAGATGGAGAAGAACATCGTCTTGGCCGCGGCGATCGCCATCCTCATTCTCCTCTGCGTTCTGATGACGATGATCGTTCGCCTCGCATACATGCGCCGGAAGCGGGCCAAGGAGTGGAAGCAGCAGAGCAATCAGCCGCCGAACGATACGGCTACTTCCTGATCACCAGATCGACGCGGCGGTTCTTCTGACGTCCGTCGGGATCGTCGGAGCCGTCCGGCTTCGTGTTCGGAGCGACCGCCTTCTTCGCGCCGAAACCTTCCGTCGAGAACTTCACGTTGGTCAGCCCGTGCGCGACGAACCAATTCTTCACCGACGCCGCACGCCGTTCCGACAGCTTCTGGTTGTACGCGTCGTTGCCCTTCGCGTCGGTGTGCCCTTCGATGCGAACGGCGCCGCCTTTGGCGCGATCGCGGATGAAATCGGCCGCCTTCTGCAGCGTCTCATCCGCTTTCGGAAGCAGATCGGCCTTATCGAAATCGAACAACACGTCCGCCGCCATATCCACCCTGACCTCGGTGGGCGTCTCTTTGATCTCGATGTCCTGCACGACACCACCGATGCTCTCGATGCGATAGACGAGGTCGACAATCGTGAACTTGTACGGAGGACCGGGATCGTTGTCGACCGGGCCGCCGGCATACACCGACGACGCGGCGAACACCGCGACCGCGAATAAACGTGTCTTCGCGTTCATCGTCAGCGGCTGATGGCGACGTCGTCGAGCGGCTGAAAATGCGGGATGACGATCGAGATCTTCTGCACGTCATCCGGCGGCGCCGGAAACTTCGCCCACAACGAGAGACGCGAGTGCGGAGCGACGTCGGGGATGTTCGTGCTGCAGACGCACTTCCCCTCGGAGTCGCGCGCGACGAAGTATTTTTTCTTTCCAACAGGATCGACGAGCTGCACCGCGCCGATGCTTCCGTGATCGCGAATCTGGTGATCGGGATCGGCAAAGTTGTAGCCGAAGCCGATCGCTTTGTCGGAGTCGTTGACGAAGGCCATCTTCAGCGTGACCGTACCGCCGCTGCCGCGCTTCAGCTCCATAACGTCCACTCGCGTGCCTGGTTTCTCGCCATCCGCGGCCGCGATCCCGGAGGAAGTCGTCGCCGCGGCGGGCGGAGCAACGGCCGGCGTTGACGCGGGCGCGGCGCCCGATGAAGTCGTTGCCGCGGATGATGTGGTTTCGGGAACGGGAGCGGCGGCTTGCGTCGTTGTCGTGGCTTCCTTCTTCGCGCAAGACAGCGCGACCACGATCGAAAGCAGAAGGATGAGATGACGAGTCATTGAGTTCCTCCCTGGCCGCGTCAATCTACGTCCAGGCAACGGCGCGGGCAACTCGGCGCCTATACTTTTCGGCATGCTCTTCACGACGCGCTATCCGATCGAGCCTCACGGGCCGAAACGGCTGGTCGTTACCCGCACGCGGACGTGGAGTGAGATCGTGTTGCGGCTCGACGGCGTTCAGATCGGCAACCCGGACCGGGAAGCGCTTCTGAATCGCGTCGAGTACACGCTGCGCGACCACAGCGTGTTGTGCGCGTGGCTCGAGTACGGTCCGACCGGCATCCCCATGCTGTATCTCACACGCAACGGGCATCCGCTCCCGGGCTCGGAGGGCGATCCAGCCAAAATCCTCTGGTACACACTGGCTTTCCTTTGGGTCATTGGCGCCTGCCAGATCGCATTCGGAATGGCCGTGATTTACAACGGCAGAGCGGACGCAGGGATCTACCTGATTTCTGCCGCCAGACTCGTTCTCGTCCTGCTCGGATTTTTGGCGTGGGGCCGCTCGGTCGTGGCAATGGTCCTGGCAGCGCTGCTCGCGTTCGTAGAGCTCGCGATCCTGCTCATCAGCGAGGGCAATATCAACGCCGGTAACGTCCTGCGATTGATCTTCGGCCTCGGCCTCTTCGGCTGGTTGCTGAAACGCGGCATCGTGGCCGTTCATGAGCTGAAGAAGAACGCGCTGCCCGTCAGACACCCGCCCGAACCGATGCGGCGTCATTGATTCGCTTCGCGCGCTCTTCTTGCACGCTCGGAATGAGCGGTAGTGCTGACCCGTTACGATCTGAGTCTTACTGACTCATATGTGAGGTAATCCTATGAATTTCAATAAGCTTACAGTCAAAGCGCAGGAAGCCGTGGCCGAGGCGCAGAACCTCGCTCGCGGTGCCGGGAACCCTGAATTCACGCCCGAACATCTGCTCATCGCGCTGCTCCGGCAGGAGGGTGGGATCGTCGTTCCGATCCTGACGAAGCTCGGTCTGCAGCCTGGCCAGATTGAGGCGGAAGTCGCGGCCGAGGTCGCGAAGTATTCGCGCGTCGGCGGAGCGTCGGCAGAGCCGATGACCGGATCGACACTTCGAAAAGTGTTCGACGCCGCGTTCAATGCGGCCACACAGTTCAACGACGAATACGTTTCCACCGAGCACTTCCTCCTAGCCATCGCGCAGACGAAGGAGTCGACCGCCGCGAAGATCCTGGCGCGGCATGGCGCCGTTCCCGACGCATTGCTGAAGGCGCTGCAGTCGGTGCGCGGAAGGCAGCGCGTGACGGATCAGAATCCGGAGGCGAAGTACCAGGCGCTGGAGCGCTACGCGCGCGACCTGACCCAGCTGGCCCGCCGCGGCAAACTCGATCCGGTCATCGGACGCGATGAAGAAATCCGCCGCGTGATTCAGGTGCTTTCGCGCCGCACGAAAAATAATCCGGTGCTCATCGGTGAGCCTGGCGTCGGCAAGACTGCAATCGTCGAAGGTCTGGCCCGCCGCATCATGGAAGGGGATGTCCCCGAAGGTCTCAAGAACAAGCGCGTGGTCGCTCTCGACTTGGGCGCGATGATTGCCGGCGCGAAGTACCGCGGCGAATTCGAAGATCGGCTGAAGGCCGTCATCAAGGAAGTCGAGGAGAGCGAAGGCGACGTCATCCTCTTTATCGACGAGCTGCACACGCTCATCGGAGCCGGAGCTGCCGAAGGAGCGATGGACGCCTCGAACATGCTGAAGCCGGCGCTGGCCCGCGGCGAGCTGCGCGCGATCGGTGCGACGACGCTGAACGAGTATCAGAAGCACATTGAGAAGGACGCCGCGCTGGAACGCCGCTTCCAGCCGGTGTTCGTCGGCGAGCCGACGGTCGAGGACACGATCGCGATTCTGCGCGGATTGAAAGAGCGCTACGAAGTTCATCACGGCGTGAAGATTCAGGATTCGGCCATCGTCGCCGCGGCGACCCTTTCGCATCGCTATATCACCGACCGATTCCTGCCCGACAAAGCGATCGATCTGATCGACGAAGCTGCGTCGAAGTTGCGCATCGAGTTGACGTCGATGCCGCAGGAGATCGACGAGCTGACGCGCCGCATGACGCAGCTTCAGATCGAGAAGCAGGCTCTCTCCCGCGAGGACAACCCGGTCTCGAAGCACCGCCTCGGCGACATCGAAAGCGAGATCGGCGAGCTGCAGGAAAAAATCAGCACGCTTCGCACGCAGTGGGAAAACGAGAAGGGCGTGATCACGCAGATCAATGAGCTGAAGAAGAAGCTCGAAGAGACGCGCGAAGCGGCCAATGCCGCCGAACGCCAGGGCGATTTGAACAAAGCCGCGGAGCTGCGCTACGGAACGTTGCCGCAGGTGAACCAGCAGCTCGAGACGCTATCGTCCAAGCTCGGCGAGATGCAGAAGTCGGGCGCGCTGCTGCGCGAGGAAGTGACCGACGAAGACATCGCCGAGATCGTGTCGAAATGGACCGGCGTGCCGGTGACGCGAATGATGGAGTCGGAGATTCAGAAGCTGGTGAAGATGGAGGACCACCTCCGGCAGCGCGTCATCGGGCAGGAGGAGGCCATCACCGCCGTCTCCAACGCCGTGCGCCGTTCGCGCGCGGGCCTGAAGGATCCAAGCCGTCCCATCGGCTCGTTCATCTTCATGGGCCCGACCGGTGTCGGCAAGACCGAGCTGGCGCGCGCGCTGGCGGAGTTCCTGTTCGACGACGAGAACGCCACGGTACGCATCGACATGTCGGAGTACATGGAGCGTCACGCGGTCGCGCGCCTGATCGGCGCGCCGCCGGGATACGTCGGCTACGAGGAAGGCGGCCAGCTTACGGAAGCAATTCGCCGGCGGCCGTACGCGGTCGTGCTGTTCGACGAGATCGAGAAGGCGCATCCCGAGGTCTTCAACGTGATGCTGCAGATCCTCGATGACGGGCGGCTGACCGATTCGAAAGGCCGCGAGGTCAACTTCAAGAATACGGTCATCATCATGACCTCGAACGTCGGCGCGCAGTACATCTTCGACTATCAGAAGTCGATGCAGACGCCGCAGCAGGAAGCGGAGATGGAGCGCAACGTGGAGGAGGAGCTGCACAAGCATTTCCGTCCGGAGTTCCTCAACCGCATCGACGACGTGATCATCTTCCACGCCCTCGATATGCAGCACATCAAGCGCATCATCGAGATCCAGCTCCGCAAACTGGCGAAGCTGATCGGCGACCGCGGTCTGTCGATCGAGATCAGCGATCACGCGAAAGAGCAGCTGGCGAAGGAAGGCTACGACCCGGCCTTCGGCGCCCGCCCGCTCAAGCGCGCGCTGCAGAAGCTGATCATCGATCCGCTGGCGCTGAAACTGCTCGAAGGAAAGTTCAAGGCGGGCGACATCGTCTTCGTGAACGTGAACGCGAACGGGAAAGTGGAGTTGTCGCTCGAGCCGGAAGCGGTGGCGGTGAACTAAAAGTCGTTTCACCACAGAGAGCACAGAGGTCATCTCTGTGTCCTCTGTGTCTCTGTGGTGACAAATCAAGGTAAGTAATAGAGCCGGATCGATTTCCCCACCCGCCGGTAGTTCTCCGGCAGCCATTGCCACCCGCCCTGCTGCGCGTTCGTCATCCGGTACGAGTGATCGCTGACGGCGATCCACCCTTTTGAAGGCACCCACGGACTCGGATAGCGGAACGGCGGAAAACCGAGCGCGGCGTAGTCGGCGGGACCCATGAGTGACAACGCGATCGACGGGATGTGCTCGCGGCGGATGACGCCGCGGAGACGGAGGACGTCCTGCCCCCAATCGACGTTGCTGTCGATGAGAAGGCGCGAGGGATCGCGGCCGGCGAAGGCGTTGAAGTAGGGGAAGTAGTCGGGATGCGCGAATGCCGAGGCGCC
>DASYJY010000053.1:0-2845 GCA_035995985.1 Thermoanaerobaculia bacterium
GGAGCACTTCAAGCCGGAAAAAGAGCTTTCCCAGGCCCGAAACATGGCCGAGGCGGCAAAAGATGCGGCCGTCAAGCACGTGATCTGGTCGACGCTCGAGGACACGCGGAAGTGGGTGCCGCTCAGCGACGACCGGATGCCGACGCTGATGGGTCAGTACAAAGTCCCACACTTCGACGCCAAGGGCGAGGCGGATCAGATTTTCACCGACCTCGGCGTCCCGACTACGTTCCTGGCGACGTCGTTCTACTGGGACAACTTCATCGGATTCGGAATGGGTCCGACGCGCGGCGCGGACGGCAAGCTGGCCATCACGCTGCCGATCGGCGACGCGAAACTTCCCGGCATTGCCGCGGAAGATATCGGCCGCACCGCGTACGGCATTTTCAAGAAGGGTCCGGAGCTGATCGGAAGGCGCGTCGGCATCGCCGGCGAGCACCTATCGGGCGCCGAAATGGCGGCTGCGTTTTCCAATCTTCTCGGCGAAGAGGTTCGCTACAACGCGATCGAACCGAGCGTTTACCGCGGCTTCGGATTTCCGGGCTCCGACGATCTCGGCAACATGTTCCAGTTCAAGCGCGATTTCGAGCAGGACTTCCGAGCGGCGCGGCCGGTGGCTGAAACGCGGGCGTTGAATCCGAAGCTGCAGAGTTTCCGCGAGTGGCTGGAGGCGAATCGGGAGCGAATCAAGAGCTGATCCGCAGATTACCCAGATCGATTCAGATCAAGGCGCACACGGTTCGCCCTCGACGCACTCGCGGGCCATCAGTACGAGCTCGTCGATGTCGAACGGCTTTGCCAGGACCTTGCAGATCCGCTCCAGGAACTCGCAAGCGAGCTTGCGCGGGGAAGCGGTCATGACGATGACGCGGCGAAGCGTGCGCGGCTGCGTCTCTTCGATGAACGTCATCACCTCTTCGCCGCTCACGAACGGCAGGACCAGATCGATGATGAGAAGGTCGTACGCGACGACTTTCATCAACTCGATGGCCGCCGCGCCGGTCCTCACGCACTCGACGGAGAACTGTTCCCGCTCCAGCACGCGGCGGACGAGGCCGACGATCCCGTCGTCGTCTTCGACCACCAGAGCGCGATAGGTGCGGCGGCGATCGGCGGAGAGATCGCCGGCTGCCGGGCGGACATCGGATTCGCTTTGCACGGACACGGACCTGTCGCAACGAGTCGTCGCTGACAATAAATTCTCCCAAAAACACGACCGCGACGCCTGTATCAATGGAACCAAATCGGCAAAGATGGGAAATATGGGAGAATCACCCGAAAGTTGAGCCCATCATGAAAGCGCGAACGATGACATCACGAACGCGGCCTGCCTCGGATGTCAAGGATCACTGGCGGGACATCGTCGCGGACGCGAAGGCGAATGGCGAAGTCTTCGTCACGCATTACAACCGGCCGGAAGTCGTGGTCGTGTCCATCGATCGCTACTCCAAGCTGAAAGCTGACGCCGCGGCCAACGATCCGTTGTCGAAGCTTTGGGCGGAGTTCGATCAGGAGCTGGCGTATCTTCGCGCGCCCGGAGCAGGCGCTGAACTGATTCGTCTCTTCAAGGCGACACCCGAGGAATTAGCTCAAGCCGCAAACGCGGCTGCTCTTCACCGTAAATCGTGACGAACGGTACACGCGACCAGCCAGTCATCTTCGTCATAGCCGGCGTCAACGGAGCTGGTAAAAGTTCGATCGGAGGAGCCTACCTCCGCGCCAATCAGCGCGACTACTTCAATCCTGACGATGCGGCGAGGCGGATCCGCGAGACGACGAAGGCCGCATCGATGGATGACGCAAACGCGCGGGCTTGGCAAGCAGGAAAACTGCGGCTGGAATGGGCAATCGAAACGCGCTCCAGCTTCTCGTTCGAGTCGACTCTGGGAGGCAACACGATCCCAGGACTGCTTCGAGAGGCCGCAGAAGCGGAACTCAAGGTCGTCGTCTGGTTCATTGGTCTGTCGACGCCAGAACAACACATCGCGCGCGTGCGCGCCCGCGTCGCGAGCGGCGGACACGATATCCCGGAAGAAATGATTCGGCAGCGCTGGGACTCGTCGCGGCGCAATATCATCGCGCTGATGCCGTTCCTCACCGAACTACGAGTGTTCGACAACAGTCGCGAAGGGGACTCCTCAGCGGGAACGATTCCTCCGCCGCGAGAACTTCTGTACTGGAGTGACGGAGCGATCGTCAGTCCCGATGCTGACGCCTTGGCAGCGACGCCTGATTGGGCCAAACCGATCGTGACGCGAGCGCTCAAGCTCCACCGCGCGTCGAAGTGACGATGAGTCAGCACCGAAACTGCATAGATGCCGGCATGCGCTTACAACTCTTCCTCGTGGCGATGCTCGCCGCCGCGTGTCACACTGACGTTCCGATGTCCTCGTCAGCCAGCGAACTGCCGCGCATCACCGTGACCAGTGAGGGCGGAATCACCGGCCGCGGCGTCGGCGGAATCGTCGTCGCCGACGGTCAGGTCACGGCGACGCTGGCGCAGAAGTCGTGCAGTGGACCGCTTACGGATTCGGAGCGTAGCAAGTTGCAGGCGCTAGTCCCGATTCGCGATTCGAATGCCGAGGGGCACGGGCATCCCGATCAGATCAAGTACACGCTGACGGCCGGCGATCGCACCGCGTCGTGGTACGGCGAGGATGCGCCGAACGAGATCGCGCCGCTATTTCAGCGTCTATGGCAGATCCGGCAACGCGTGTTGGCGAATTGCTGACGCTACGACCGTTGCCGCTGCTAGCAGCAAATGTTTGGGGTTGGCGGATCGGCCGGAGCGCTGGCGTCTCGCCGGCTGGCTCGGCGGCGTCCTCGCCGCCGAATGGGAAGCTTG
>DASYJY010000054.1:0-16519 GCA_035995985.1 Thermoanaerobaculia bacterium
TCCTCTCCACGATCCGCAACTACCTGCCCGGCGCCTGGATCGCACCGAAAAATAATGAGCTGATCACTCTCTACCGGCTGCGGTACCGCATGGCACTCGAAGGGCAGAAGTACGACGCCGCGCTGATCTTCCTCAACAAAATTCTCGAGCTCGATCCGCTGAATGCCGAGGCAAAGTTGTGCAAAGGGGAGATCTATCACCGCTGCCTGCAGGACTACGCGCGCGCCGTCGAGCAGTACAACAAGGTGCTGCGCATCACCGCCGACAAGGGCAGCGAAGCGATCCACCTGCGCGCCCGCGCGGCCATGGCCGAGATCATGGAGCTGCTCTCGTAAGTACTTTGTTTCGCAAAGCTACCAGCCAATCGAGCGGCGGCGCCGGCACGCGGCACCTGGCAATCCAGTCAGCGGTCTCGTTCTAAAACAAAGTCGAGCGCAAGCTCCAGAGCTTCTTTCGCTGGAGAATCGGCGAACGGCTCGAGCGCGGCGCGGGCGCGGTTGGCGTAATCGCGAGCGATGGCGCGCGTCTCGTCGAGCGTCTCGTACTTGCGAACGAGCGCCAGCATTTCCGCGGGATCGATCCCATCGAACGACTTCACGGCGGCGATGAGCGCGATCTTCTCGCGCTCGGCGGGCGTGGCGCGCGGCATCGCCAGGATGAGCGGCAGCGTCAGCTTCCCTTCCTTCAGATCCGACAGCGCCGGCTTGCCGAGGACTTCCGTGCTGGAGGTGAAGTCGAGGATGTCGTCGATGAGCTGGAAACAGATGCCGAGGTTCACTCCGTAGTCGAAAAGCGATTGGCCGATCGCGGCAGGTTGGTCCACCAGGTACGCCGGAATCCGGCAGCAGGCGCCGAAGAGCAACGCCGTCTTGCGCTCGACGATGCTGAAGTAGTCATCGACGGAAAGATCGGCGCGTCCGTTCTGCTCCAGCGCCAGGATCTCGCCCTCGATCATCTTGATGGTCGTGGTCGACAGCAGCCGCAGCACATCCAGATTGCCTTCGGCCAGCGCCATCTTCATCGAGTGCATGAAGATGTAGTCGCCGACGAGCACCGTGAGGTTGTTGCCCCAGCGATAGTTGATCGACGTCCGGCCGCGGCGAACTTCGGCCTCGTCGATGATGTCATCGTGAACGAGCGTGGCGTTGTGAATGAACTCGACCACCGCGCCGTAGGTGACGTCGCGATGCCCTTCGTAGCGGAGCATCTTCGAGACGAGCAGTAGCAGGGCGGGGCGGAGGCGCTTCCCGCCGCCGGCGAGAATATGGTCGCCGACGTCCTTGATGGTCTTGATGTCCGACTCAAAATTGCGCGCCAGCTCGGTCTCAACGAGTTGCAGCTTGGGCGCCACGAGGTCGAGGAGGCGCTCGGCGCGCGAGAGCTGTTCGATGGGCGCGCTGCTGGGCGAGGGAGACGTCACGGCGCACAGAATAATCGAATGGTGGGGAAGCCTCAACCGCGGTAGTTCGTGAACTGGAGCGGGATTCCGTAGTCGTGTCCCTTCACGACCGCCATCGCTTTCTGCAGGTCGTCTTTGGCGCGGCCGGTGACACGCACCTGATCGCTCTGAATCGATGCCTGCACCTTCAGCTTCGCTTCTTTGATGTCTTTGACGATCGCTTTCGCTTTCTCGATTTCGATGCCCTGAACGATCTTTGCCTTCTGCCGCACCGTTCCGCCGGCCGCCTGTTCGAGCGCGGCGTAGTCGACGGCTTTCAATGACACGCCGCGCTTGACGAGTTTCGTCTCGAGGATGTCTTTGACGCTGCGCAACTTTCCTTCGTCATCGCTGACGAGGACGATCTCCTCCGCGGTCAACTCGATCGAGCTTTTGCTTCCTTTGAAATCGAAGCGTTGCGCCAGTTCTTTCTGCGCCTGCTGAATCGCGTTCGTGACTTCCTGCATCTCGGTTTTCGAGACGATATCGAATGAGAAATCCTGAGCCATGGTGTCTCCTGGGTGTGGGGAGTAGGGGGTGGGGAGTGGGAGAAAAGTCAAAACCAACCGCCGGGTCTTAGCGCGCTGGCCGGGCTTCTTCTTCCACACCCCACTCCCTACACCCCACCCCCTACTGTTGTACCACTTCGACGCCGGCCGGCGGCGTGAAGTGAAAAAGATCGGGCGTGACGGACCGCCGCGTGATGCCGGAAAAGTCGAAGGTGGTTTCGTTGCCGTCGCGATCCGAGTAGGCGACGCGTTGAATCGCATGCGTGGCCGCCGCGATCGTGATGGTGACGTTGCGAATCATCGCGGATGCGGCGCGAGGCTTGAGCATGGCGATGATGTTGCTGCCGCTCGTGCTCTCGCGGACGACGAAGTTGCGGTCGCGCGCGGCCGGATCGCCGATGAGCAGAAACGGCAGCTCGCGGCGATGCGCTTCGTCGAGAGTCGTGACCGTGACCTGCTTCTCGGCCGGGAGATAGAACCACGACCGGCTTCCGTCGAAGACGAAGACCTTCTGCTCCGGCTTCGCGTACGTCCAGCGCATCATCGGAAGCGTTCCGAAGATAACGCTGCCGCTGTCGATCTGGCTGTTTTTGAATCCCTTCGGCGTGAAGCGCTGCGTGAACTGCGCCTCGGTTCCTGCCAGTGCTGCGGCGGCGCGATCGAGCTCGGCGGCGCCCGCGGCCGAGGCAACGAGGATGAGAGAGAGAACGAGTGACGTGATTTTCATGATGTGAATGGGCGGCGAAACGCGCGCCAGTTAGAGCTTTTCGACTTCGATCGAAACGATCGCCGAGTTGACAACAAAGATGCGCTCGTTTTTGCTCCGATCTTTCGGGAAGAGAAAAAAGCCGTTGCGCTCGGGGTTGTACTGAGCCACGCCGCGGATGACTTCGCCATCCGCAAACTCCACCGCGATCGTGCTTCCGGCCGGCGGCTCCAGCGATTCCTCTCGATCATTGCGCGGAAAGAAGAGCGCCTTCAGCGTCGAAAACGGGACCTCGTCTTTCGCGCCGTCGTCGCGCGACACGCGGACGATCTGCCGATCGACGTCGGTCTCGATGAGCGTTGCCCGTTCGGTGCGGCCGTCGCGGTAGCGCAGCACCACTGTTGTCGTCGAATCCATCAGAAGAGTTCCAGGCCCCAAAGGTCGTGGAGGTGAATGATACCTTCGACACGGCCGGATGCGCCGGCGATGAAAATCGAGGTGATCTTGCGCTGCTCCATCTGCTCCAGCGCCGCCGAGGCAAGCTCGTTGCCATCGATCGTGACGGGGTCCGGCTTCATGCAATCGGCCGCGGTCTTCTGCAGAATTTCGGCGTCGGCTTGCAGCAGGCGACGCAGATCGCCGTCGGAAATCGCGCCGGCGAGGATGCCTTCATCGTCGACGACCGCAGTGATGCCGAAGCCCTTCGCCGACATCTCGTAGATGACGTCGTGCATTGCAGTGGTCAACGGCACGACGGGAATCTGCGCGCCGGAGTGCATGAGATCGCAGACGCGCAGGAAGCGCTTGCCGAGTTTTCCGCCGGGGTGGAGGAATGCGAAATCCTCCTCTTTGAATCCCTTGCGCACCAGCAGCGCCATCGCAAGCGCGTCGCCGAGGGCGAGCGTAGCGGTGGTCGAGGCAGTCGGCGCGAGGCCGAGCGGACACGCTTCTTTCGAGATCGCAGCAGACAGATGAAAGTCCGCGCCCTTCGCCAGCGACGACTGCGGGTTGCCGGTGATGGCTACGATCTCCGCGCCGATCCGTTTGATGCTCGGCAGCAGCCGCAACAACTCCTCGGTCTCGCCGGAGTTGGAAATCGCGAGGACGATATCCCCGCGAACGATCATGCCGAGGTCGCCGTGAATGGCCTCGGCGGGATGGAGAAAAAACGACGGCGTACCGGTCGACGCGAGCGTCGCGCTGACCTTCTTACAGATGATGCCCGACTTGCCGAGGCCCATCGTTACGACGCGGCCCGACGACATGTTAATCAGTTCGACGACGTCGACGAACGTGTTGTCGAGATGATCGATCAGCCCGAGGATGGCCGCCGATTCCACCTCGAGCACGCGCCGCGCCTCGGCGATCGCGGGATGGATTTTTGCGTCACGGATCGCGGCGGACTTCCGCGGTTTCGGCATTGCACGGCATGGTATGCGACGCGCGGCGGCTTCTCAATGTTTGCGCGCTTTCCGTTCCTGCGGCAGCAGAAGACCGAGGAGCATTTCGCAGACGGGCGTCGGTATGTTGCTTTCGCGACCGAGGCGAATGACGGCGCCGAGTTGGGCATCGAGCTCGGACGGTTTGCCGTCGATGATGTCGCGCTGCAGCGACGATGTGGATTCGGTCGGCAGGCCGTCGAAGCGGGAGAGAGTGCGATCGACGGCTTCGTCGCCGCCAAGGTCGACTCCGCGCGCGGCGGCGACGTCGACGATCTCGCGAATGGCTTTTATCGCGAGTTCGCGCGTTTCCGGCATCGCGCGCCAGACGCCGATCGGAACGCGCGTGGCCGCACCGATGCCGCTCATCGGCGCGATGAAGACGAACTTCGACCACAGCGCATGGTGGATGTCCGCGGGGATGTCTGCCTGCACGCCGGCGCGAAGACATTCATCGCGCAGGGCTTCGACTCGCGGTGTGCGGCGGTTGTCGAGCTCACCGAACATGACGAACGGATCGGCGCCGATGTGGCGGATATGTCCGGGCGCCGCGATGAAGCTGACGATGCCGCACAACCCGCCGAGAACGTGTTCACGTCCGAGGATCGCTGCGAGTTGGTCTGGCGCATCGATGCCGTTCTCGAGCGGGACGACCATCGTGTCGTCGCCGAGCATCGGCTTGATCTGTTCCGCCGCGTCCGCGATCTGCCAGGCCTTCACGGCGACGAAGATCGCGTCGACGTGACCGGCCGAGGCAGGATCGTCTGTGGCATTCGGATGCTCGACGACGAAATCGCCCCTGATGCTGTCAACGCGCAGGCCGCGTGTCCGCATCGCTTCGAGCGTTGCACCGCGGACGATGAAGGTGACGTCGACGCCGCCATCGGCCAGCTTGCCGCCGAAGTAGCCGCCCACACCGCCGGCGCCGATGATCGCAATTCGCATTTACACGATCCTGAAAATCTCGCGGCGTCCGCCTTCGACGAGATCCATATATCCCGCCATCGCTTCGCGGACGTCGTCGCGGCGGCCGTACTCGGCTAGGTGGTGTTCGAAGTCGGCCAGCGACTCGAACTCGCATTCGAGGACGACCGTCCAGTAGTTCGCGACCGCGTCGACCATCACGCGGCAGTTGCGGAAACGGTCCTCGGTCTCCATCGATGGGAAGGTCTTCTTGAATTTCGCGGCCAGCTCACCGGCTTTACCCGGTTTGCACTGAAAGATGTCGCGGACGAGATACATAGGGCCTCCTGCGCTGGAACCGGCCCATTCTATGGTTTCGTGTAAAATCCGGCGCCTTCGCGGCGTTCCGGCGTAATCCTTGCGTCGAACCAAGCTCACACAATCTGATCCGTCGAGAGGATGAATTCATGACCGAAATCCTGACGCTTCCCGTCGAGCCGAAGTCGGTGGTGTGGAACCCGACTGCCGAACAACTCCGCCGCTTCACGGAGGAGATGCCGAACTGCCGCAAGACGGAGTTTGGGAACGTGAACGTGGCCACAAAGGTGGTGTCGCGCTCGAAGGGCTCGACGTACGTCGCCACCGACACGCCCGAACAGCACTCCGATCAGACCATCAGCCGCGCCGAATTCGAGCGCATGGCGAAACTGCAGAACGACTACATCCGCACGCGCGACATGCTCGTCGTCGATGGTTTCATCGGCAACGATCCGCACTTCCGCGTGGCCGCGCGGCTGATCATCGAGAAGGCCAATGCGAACATCGCCGGGATGCAGCAGCATCTCTACTATCCGGCCACGCCCGCGGAGCTGGAGAACTTCGAGCCTGTCGTCACGGTCATCTATACCCCGAACTTAAAAGCAGAGGGATATCCGGATGAACGGCTGATCGCGGTCGATCTCGACAACTTCATCACGCGCGTCTTCAACTCCGACTACTTCGGCGAGTCGAAGAAGGGCGGGCTGCGGATGTGGAACAAGATCGTCTACGAGCGCGGCGGACTGGCGCTGCACGCGGGCTGCAAGGTCATTCCGGTCGACGGCGAGAACAAGGTCGGGCTCATCGTCGGATTGTCGGGGACGGGCAAGACGACTACGACCTTCACGAAGCAGAACAATTCGCAGCCGGTGCAGGACGACTTCTGCGCGCTGATGCCGGGCGGCAAGGTCTACGCGACCGAGAACGGCTGCTTCGCGAAGACGTTCGGCCTGAATCCGAAGGATGAGCCGACGATCTTCGACGCCTGCGCGTCACCGTTTGCGTATCTCGAGAATGTTTCGCAGGACCACGGCGGCAAGATCGACTACTTCGATACGTCGTACACGCCGAATGGCCGCGCCGTGATCCGCATGGACGACGTCGCCGGCGCGTTCGATGCGCGCGAGGTCAACAACGTCGATTTTCTGCTGATCCTCAATCGCAACGAGAACATCATTCCTGCCGTCGCGAAACTCGAAGGTCCGCTCGCCGCCGCGTACTTCATGCTCGGCGAGACAAAAGGAACCAGCGCTGGCGGCGCCGCCGAGGCGGGGAAGTCGCTGCGCGTGCCGGGAACGAATCCGTTTTTTCCGCTGCTCCACGCCTTCCAGGGCAATCGCATGCTCGAGCTGATGAAGCAGAGTCCGATGGACGTCTACCTGATGAATACGGGACGGATCGGCGGCGACGACAAGGACGAGCGCTCGAAGAAGGTGAAGATCCAGCACTCGTCGGCGGTGGTGAAGTCGATCGCCGAGGGGACCATTAAGTGGGAGAAGGACCCGGACTTTGGCTACCTCGTGGCAACCGAAGTCCCCGGCATCGACGACGCCGACTACCTGCAGCCGAAGAAGATGTACGAGCGGCAGGGGAGAGGCGAGGAGTATCAGCAGCTCGTCGAAAAATACAACACGGACCGACGGGCGTACCTCCGCAAGTGGAAGGGTTTGAGCGAAGAGATCGTCAACGCGATTTAACGCGCGCGGCCGTGCCCGCTCGACAAACTCACCGTCCCGACTTACTCTATCCACTGTTTCGACACAGCGGAGGACAAGGGATGCGACTCGGAGCGATCGTTCCGGCAATGATCCTGGTCAGTACCATGGCGGCGCCAATGCGCGCCGACCGCTCCTCGGCTGTCCCGACGACACCCACGCCGACGGCCGTCGATCATGGTCCAACGCCCGGCAAACTGCGGGTCCGCACATCACGCGTGCGCCGCAATGTTTCCGACTTCGACTCCCGCGTTCTGGCGTCGCTGCTGGCCATGGAAGCACCGAGCGATTTCGATTTCGAAGTCCGCGCAGGCGACGTCTCATGCGACGGTCACACCTGCACGGTCGCGCTCGCGGTGAAGTTGCCGGAGTCGTTGCCGCCGATGCGCCTGGCGATCGCAGTTTCGAATTCGCGCGGCGAGCTGTCCGAAGTGAAGCACGCCGATTGCCTCGCCTCGACCTGCAACGTCTCACTCGTCGTCGAACGCGGCCGGAACACGATCTCCGTCGGCGCCGCGGACGGCCTCCTGCAAACCTCGGCCTTCGTGCTGACGAGCGTCGTCGCCACGCCGCACCTCGAAGCGAGCAATCGCGGACGCAGCGAGTGGTTCTAGCCCTGTCATCGCGTGCCGGCTGACAGCTACGTTTCGACATTCAAAAACAAATACACCGCCACGATTGCGAAGAGGATGTTCGCGCTCCAGGCGGACAGCATCGCCGGTAGGTTGCCGACCTCGCCGAACTTCGTGAAGACCGCGAAGATCATCCAGTAGACGATGCCGAGGAGCAGGCCGATGCCGACGCCGTAGAGGGCGCCGCGCTTGCCGATTCGAAAGGCGAAGGGGAGCGCAATCAGCGCCATCACCGTGCTGATGAACGGCCACGACGTCTTCGTGTAGAGCTTCACCGACAGCTCTTCGGCCGCGTAGCCGGATTTGCGAATCGTTTCGATGTATCGCCGCAACTGCGCGAAGGTCATCTGGTCGGGTGCCCGCGCCTCGGTGGCAAAATCCTCCGGACGTTCGCTGTAGTACAGCCGCAGCGGCCGCGTGATCGGCGCGAACGTCGAGCTGCCGTCGCCGGCGAACGAGCGCATCCACCCGTTCGAGAACGCCCAGCCCACGCCGTCCCATCGCGCGTGCTCGGCGTAGACGCGGCGCGTCAGCCGAAACTTGGCCGGATCGAACTCGAACACCTGCACCTGCGACAGCTCCTTCTCGTCGCGGTCGTACGCCAGGAAGTTGATGATGTAGCGCCCCTTGCCGAGAAACCACAGCTTCTGCTGATGCGGCGTCGCCACGACTCGCGTCGCGGTGCGCTTGGCTTTGATGCGGTTGCGCAACTCTTCCACGCGCTGATTCGAGTACGGCAGGATGTAGTCGAGCTGCAGATATGCCAGGAAGCTGATGGCCAGCGCGATGCCGACGATCGGCAGCGCCGCGCGGTACAGCGACATGCCGCCCGACTTGAACGCCGTGACCTCGTTGTTCTTCGAGAAGATACCGAACGTGACCAGCGTCGATACGAGCACCGAAATTGGCAGCGTGTAGTTGAGGATCTGGAAAATCGTGAACCGGTAATACGCGCCAACGATGTGCAGCGGGATGTGGTTCGTACGGATGTCGCCGCTGATGTCTGTGTAGTCGACGATGATGAAAAGCGCTGCCGTCGACACGAGCACCAGCGTCAGGATCTTCAGGAACTCGCGGATGATGTAGCGATCCAGTGTGTTCGGAAACGTGATGTCGAAGCGGCTGAGGATGCTCGATCCTTCGTCCGGATTGGCAGCCGCGCCGGCGGCTTTCCGCGCCTTGAACGCCTGCACGACGCGCCGCACGATGCCGCCCTCGGAACGCTGCGCGCCGGTGTCGCGGTTCGCGCGGATCAGCAGGTAGATGCCGAGCGCCAGCAGGACCACGTTCGGCGTCCACATCGCCACGGCCGCGCCGATTTTCCCCGTGTCGGCGAGGTGCTCGCCGTTGTTGATCATCACGTAATAGATAAGGATGATCGCGATACTTAGAGAGAATCCTGAGCTCTTGCCGCCGCGCCGATTCGTGATGCCGAGCGGCAGTCCCAGGATGCCGAAGACGATGCACGCGAATGGGATCGCGAACATCTTGTTCATCTCGACCTTCGCCGCCCAATACGTTTCGCGCGCGTCGATGTCGTGCGAGTACTGCGACCAGCGAGCCTGTTCCATCAGCTCGCGGAAGCTCATCTCCCGCAATGACCGCTGGTAGCCGCCATTCGCGTCGGAGTACTTGTCCGGCAACCGCATTCGCTGCGAGGCGTTGCTGTTCAGGTCGTAGCGGTCGGGTTTCTTCGGATCCCAGAGGTGCGTCTCGCCATTCTTCAGATTCAGCCAGACCTGGTTATGCGGCTTGAGAATCGAGAGGTTGCCGCTTTCGGCGACGATGATCTTGTTGCTCGACCGCTGCGGCAGGATTTGCGCCGGCTGCGCGGCCTCGGCTTTCGCACTCTGAACCTGCTGCGCGATAGTGACCGGGCCGCTGCTGGTTCCGGTGCGCGTTTCGTCGGCGGTGCGGCTGTCGGCGACGAAGACGCCTTTCCACTGCAGCGTCTTCGGATCGACGTCGTTCACGTAGATCGTGAGGTTTTCGTATTCGTCGTAGAAAACGCGCGGCTTGAGCTCCTTTTCGATCTGCGACGTGAAGATCTCGGATCGCAGCGCCGCGAACTCGGCGTTGCCGCGCGGCAGCACGAAATTCATGAGGTAGAGGTTGACCAGGAAGACCAGGAAGCTGAAGAGGAAGACCGGCCGGTAAATTGTGCGCGTGGAGATGCCGAGGGCGCGCATGGCGATGATTTCGGAGTCGGACGAGAGCCGGCCGATGGCGATCAGGATTCCGAACAGCAGCGACATCGGCACAGTCAACACGACGATGTGCGGCAGCGAGAGGAAGAGCAGCCGGCCGACGGTCGCCGCCGGCAGCGAGCGCTTGATGATCATGCCGGCGAAGTCGAAGAGGTTCTTCATCAGGATGATGAAGGTGTAGAAGGCGAAGCCGAGGGCGGTGGGCCCGAGCATCTCTTTGAAGATGTAGCGAGTGAGGATCTTCATCGGCGTCGCGATTGTAACCGCGTGACTGAATGGGAGATTCGGCGGTCCCGGAGAGGGTTTCCACAGAGTCCGGTAAGATGGATTATGTTAAATCGCGTATGCGGTTGTCTCAGGACTTCGCCTGTGGTACAACGCCAAAAACCGCGTTTATACAAATCAACAGTACTATCAAGAAATTGAAAGAATGCAAAGTCGTCTCGACTTCTCTCGCACAGTCGCGGTGATAAGTCTTTTGGTCGAAGGTCTTTCACTGTTGTTTATTCTACTGGCGGAATATGTACAAATCGCCAACGACGGAGGAGCTACGGTTCGACTCGGCATGCACTGGAGGCGTCGGAGCTGGTACCGGAGTCTTATTGTCTTCGCGATCTACCTTGCGGCGACAGTCGCGTACACGCGCGAATCTTTAGAAATCAACAAGCGCGTATATGGTTATTATTCGTCGATACTCAGCCAAGAGAGCCGGCTAGCTGCTCACAATTCCACAGTTACGCACTGACTACGATTCCGTTTCGACGCGCCGCAGCAGCTCACGCAAGGCCGCAGCAATCTCGCTCTTCTCTACATTCGCTTTGCGGAAGCTGAGGTTGACGCTGAACGGGAGCGCTTTGTCCTTCACCTGCCAGGTGAAGTTTTTCGGACGGCCGGCCTTTTTCGGCTCCGGCTTCGCGGTCTGTTTGCGGACTTGATCGCGCGTCAGTTCGCCGGCGGCGTAGCGGCGAACGACGTCTTCCATTGCCTCTTCGTCGCCGGCGCGCGCGATCTGCACGAGGATCGATTTGTTCGCGATCCCGGCCTCGCGGCACATCGCGCGGATGCGGTCCGGGATTTCGTTGATCGACAGCGTCTCCGTGATCGTCGTGCGCGACTTGCCGATGACGTGCGAAATCTTCTCGTGCGTGTAGCCGAATTTCTGCTGCAGCACGTAGAAGCCCTCGGCCTCTTCGAACGCCGTCAGGTCTTTGCGCTGGATGTTCTCGATCAGCGCGATTTCGAGTTGCTCCTTGTCGTCCACGTCGAGCTCAATCGCCGGGATCTCGTCGAGTCCCGCCAGCGATGCAGCGCGGAAGCGTCGTTCGCCGGAGATGATCTGGTATCGATTTGGTCCAATGGCGCGGACCAGGATCGGCTCGAGCACGCCCTTCTCGCGGATCGAGGCGGCAAGCTCCTCGATGTTGCCGAGGGTCGTGCGCGGCTGCTCGGAGTTCGGCTCCACGAATTCGAGCGGGATCATCGACCCGATATGCCGTCCGGAACGGCGCGTCAGCTCCTCCACGAAATGCGCGTCGTGGCGCATCGTGGCTCGCTCCGGTAATCCGCGTTTCATGCTCATCGCGTTCCTCAGACTCGGGACAGGATTTCCTCGCTCAGCGAGTAGTACTCCATCGCGCCGCTCGATCTCGGCGCGAAGGTAAAGATCGATTCCTTGTATGCCGGACTCTCTTCGAGTCGGATCGATTTGGTGATCACCGTGTTGAACAGCCGCTCGCCAAAGACCTGGCCAATCTGCGCGTGAATGTCGCGCGCCAGCGTGGTTCGTTTGTCGTGCATGGTGATGACCACGCCGAGGAGTTGCAGGTTCGGATTGGGGCGCGCTTTGATCTTTTCGATCGTTTCGAGGAGATCGTCCGTGCCTTCGAGGGCGAAGTACGACGACTGAATCGGCACAAGCACATGCGTCGACGCCACCATCGCGTTGACGGTGATCATGCCGAGGGTCGGCGGCGTGTCGATGAAGATGTAGTCGTACTCGTTGGCTGCATCCTTCATCTTGTCTTTGAGGCGGAAGGGTCCGTCCATCTCACCGATCAGTTTCGACTCCAGTTTGGCGAGCGCGATCTTCGACGGCGCGAGAAAAAGATTCGGAAGCGGCGTGGGAACGATGACGTCGTTGAATCCCAGCTCCTCGCTTACCAGCACGTCGAACATCGAGCGCGAAATGCTGCGCGGATCGACGTAGCTCATCGTGCTGTTCGCCTGCGGATCGAGGTCGATCAGCAGCGTCTTGTTGCCCTTGTTCGCGACAGCGGCGGAGAGGTTGATGGCGGTGGTGGTCTTGCCGACCCCGCCCTTTTGATTGGCGACCGTGATGATCATCTGGACTGGGGCGGATTGTACCTGCTGCGCGCAGCGCTACATCTTGTACTTGCCCAAATCCTCAGTATCGAGATTCTCGAACCAGTTCTTCGTTTTCTCTTCCTGGTCTTCGGCGTCAGGGGTGATCGTCTGGGCCTGATCGAGGACCGACTGCGCCACGTAGATCGGCGCCTCGGTGCGCAGCGCGAGAGCGATGGCGTCGCTGGGACGCGCGTCGAGCTCCAGCATCGTGTCCAGGCCGGCGCGGTTCACCATCATCCGGATCTGCGCGAAGAACGTGGAGTCTTTGAGATCGTGGATGACGATGCGCGTCACGCGCCCGTCGAGTTGCGAGATCGCGCTCTTGAGAAGGTCGTGCGTCATCGGCCGCGGCGTTTCGACATTTTCGAGTTGCAGCGCGATGGCGTTGGCCTCGAAGATGCCCACCCAGATCGGGAGGAAAAACTTCTCCTCCTCATCCTTCAGTACGACGATGGGCGAATTGGAAACGGGGTCGAGCATTAAGCCTTTGATACTCATAGGAACGAGAGCGACTGACATGTAAAGTCCTTATCGATCAATGATTTGCGACGAAATACCAAAATCCGATTCCGAGGCTATCGGTGGTGAAAAATGGTGAAAAGCGCACTGGGAAGATGCGTACTGGCAGGTACCCGCAGGTACCGCAATCCCAAGGTCGCCACTCCCCGCTTTCCTTGCTCGAAGACGTCATCGCCATCCTCGACGTACTCTACTCCCCTTTCCAGTGGGCCGCTGGCTCCGCACCCCGCTGCGAAGAAACAAACGTGCGGGCTCCCCTCGCAAAATGGTACGCGAGGCACCCGATCTTCGGGTGTAGAATGGCTCGCACTCCCATGAGCGTTTCCAGTCCCCATCTCGAACGCTTGAGCGACCGATTCCGCACGTACACGCTCAAAGAGGTAGCGACCATCGTGCGCAAGTCGTCGAGGCATCTCTACCGCTGCATCCGCGCCGCACAGGACGAAGGGCTGCGGCAGAAGTACGGCATCGGCATCAGCAGCTTGCGCCGTCTCCCCGTGCTCCATTGGTTTCAGAATGGAGGTCAGTGGGTAATCAGGGAATCGGATCTCCTCGCGCAATTAGGCCCAATCCGCGCGCTCATACGATAGTTTCGCACGGTAGCCTCATCCCTCGGGAGGAAACAAGTCGGCTTCCGTGATGGAGTCGTCCTCGGCGAATTGACGGACGACCTTAAAGGATGCGCTCGCCGACCGGACGCCGCGCGCGAGCGACGCCGCGCTGAAGTCTGTTGATCCGCATCCGGTTCGTGCCCGTAAGCCGCGAGACCGTCACGACCGTGATGCCGTACGTGATGAACGCGGCCTCCAGAAGCGTGCGAGGTTTCTTATTTTGGACCGTCATCGTCGTCCAGCGGAAACAAGTCGTTCGCTTTGATGGATGGATCGTTGGTCAGAACACGCGCGGCCTTCACGTATCGGGGGACAGCCTTCGCAGTCGGCTCCGCCTCACCGAAACGAACACGACGCACCTGTTGCGAGCTGTAGCCGGTCGCTTTGGCGAACGCCAACCGCCCGATTTTCTTCGCCGCCAAGAAGCGGTCGAGGCGTGTGTCACCTTCGGTTCGCGGATTCTTCTTATTCATCGTCAAGAGGGAAGAGATGGTCTGCTTTGATTTGCCGGTCGCCGGTCAGGTTCCGGAGACCGCGAAGGAGCTTGCGCACGTTCGCAAGCCTCGGCGAGTCCTCATCGATGCACCACCTACGGAGGCGCTGCCGGGAGATGCCTGTGGCCCTTGCCACGTCAAGCTGGTACAACCCCCGCGCGCGAATGAACGCCTCCAGCCTCGTTTGCGCTGGGTTGCCGCCTCGAAAGTTTTTACGTGTTCGGGATACGGCCATGCGACGTACTTGCCCTTTCTTGCCGCGCGACCTTACTCGTCCTCTTTCGCCATCGCCCGCTCCACGAGCGCCCGGATGATCTCCGATCTCGACACTTTGATGCCGTACCACTCGGCGATATCGGGGAGAGGTTTTCAAGCTGCGCGAGGTGCCACGCATTCAGGATGATGCTGGCTTTTGAGTAGCGTTCCTGATGTCTCGGGAAGGCCATATCTCACCGCGACGCCTTTGACCGTGTCGCCGAGTACGCGATACTCAAATCGAACAACTCGGCGACTTGGACCTTGCGCCCGACGACGCGCGACGCGCCGAGCGCGATCATCTTTGCGATCCTGATCCGCACGTCCGTTCTCGCGTAGCGCACGCGCGTCATGTGCTGACGGCTCACCTCTGCGGCGTCCGCGAGCTTGGGTGTCGTGATGTTGTTCGCGATGCAAAAGGCGTCCAGCAGCGACATGGCTGCGCGGTGGTTGCCCATTCCGTGAGTTCCTCTCCGGGATAGAATCCTGCGTCGCGAGCGGCCGCGAAACGAACTAACACGCGGAAGGGTGCCCCAACGTATTCACGACTGCTCGCGAGTAAAAAGTCAGGCACGGCGCGCCGCTTCGTCTCCCGTCGGCGAGGCGGCGCGCCGTTGCCGTTGCGTCATGATCGTATCAGCCGACTTTAACGATCGCAATACAATCGTTAAACAACTGCGGCACTTGCTTTACTAAACGTACTTCCGTAGATTAACGAGCTATGCCGCTACCGAACTTCGGAGGGTTGATTCGTCAACTGCGCGACCAGCGCGGATGGACGCAGGAACAACTGGCGCGAGAGGCCGGGATCACGATCACCTGCCTCTCCAACTTGGAACGCGGCGCGACGAAAGAGCCGAACACCGAAACGATCTCCGGCCTCGCCGCCGCTTTCGGCCTTCAGCCGAGCGAGCTTGATTCCCGCCGTCTCGCCGAGGAAGTCGCGGAGCTGGCGCGGACGTTCGCGCAGCGTCAGGCGATCACGCGGCTGCTCGCGTTGCCGGACCGCGACGTTGAAGCGGTCATCAGCTTTCTGGATCAACGTTCCAGCAAGCGGAAGAGGGCGCGGTGACGGACAAAGACACGTGCCCGCTCCGCGTGACCTTGCTCAACATGATCGTCGCGGGCGAGCACTCGCCGCACCTAGACGTCTGTGAGGAGTGCGCGGCGTTCGTCGCAGCCGCGACCGACGCGGTGACGGCGTTCACCGATCGCGGGGACGTTGAGCGCGCGGTGGAGGCCAGAATCGACGCGGTTCTCGGCGGTACTCCGGCGCGGCACTGGAGTTCCGTCATCGTCGCCTCACCTGAGTTGCGCCGATCCATCGTCATCCGCGACTTGCTTCGCCGTGCAGACGAGTTCTACGGTTGCGACTCACGCGCCGCTCTCGACCTCACTACCGCCGCCGTCACGGTCTGCGACGTGATGGTCGCGAGTGGCGAGCCGCCTTCGATGGAGCTGCGGTTCTTGGCGCTGAAAGAGCACGCGACCGCGCTTCACCGCATGGGCAAGTTTGACGAGTCAATCGCCGTGCTTGGGCGCGCGTGGCCGATCGCATCACGGACGAAGGACAGCGAACGGGATCGCGCCGTCCTCTCGCTTTGCGCCGCGATCGTGTACGCAGAGCCGGACATCGCGGACTTCAATGCGGCGATGGAGTTCGCCGAAACCGCCGCTTCCGTGCTGGACGTTTGCGGCGACGAACGAAGGGCCATCATCGCGCGGCAGACGAAGGCGTATGTCCTCCTCGTGATGAACCGCTTCGCTGGAGCGTTGCCGATTCTCCAAAGCGTCACGGCTGATCTCGATGAACCAACCGGCGAGTCCCGCGACGCGGCGATGGCACACGCTCAACTCGCGGCCTGCCTCGTGGAACTCGGATCGTACGATGAGGCAGTGGAGCACGCGAGCACGGCGGAACGGCTGCACCTGATGTGCGGGGGCGTCTTGGATGCGGCGCGCGTCGCACACGTCCGCGCTCGCGCCGCTGCCGCGCTCGGGCGCTTCGCCGAGGTGCAATCGGAATTCACGCGCACGGCTGAAGTCGTGTTCGGAGCGAAGATGTTCAACACGTGGGCGGTCATGCGTCTCGAATACGTCGCCGCCGCTCTCGCCGACGATGAAAGCGCTGACGTGCGCGCGGAGTTGGAATCCGTGGCGCGCGTCTGCATGTCGCTGAACGCCACCGAGTCAACTCAGCGGCAGGCGTTCGCGGCGGAAGCGTTGGACTATCTGCGCCAGCTCGCGATCCGCGACGCGCTTACCTGTGAGGCCGTGGACCGCGTTCGCGCGTTCGTCATACGAAACAACTCTCAACCGCCGGTCAAGTTCGCCCGACCTCCGGGCGCGTTCCTCATGTGAGCCGATCCGGGCCGTGGCAGGCGCCCGTCACGCCTGCCACGGAACGAA
>DASYJY010000055.1:0-38440 GCA_035995985.1 Thermoanaerobaculia bacterium
GATATTAACTGCTGGAGAGAATCTGGCAGGAAATTGAGCGAGTAACCGTATGATCCGCGTTGAGCGGCCTGACTTTCAGGAACGGCAAAGTCCTTGGCGAGCCGATGGACATCCCCGGCGTCGAACGGATGTCTCGTTCTACGATTTGGAAGGCAACCGGGTGAGCATGTTGAAGGCGTTGCCGCGCATGGACGTGCGTCCGAAGTCGCAGTAAGACGTCACGCCGGGCGCTACTTCGTCCTTTTCACGAACTCCGCGTCGATGCCGTGGATCTTCATCTCCACGAGTTTCTCGACCGGGATGTTGGCGAAGCCGGCGTTTTTCAAGTCGCGGATGTAGCTCGGCGATACGCCGTGGATGCGCATCGAGACGAGGTCGTCGGCGGAGAGATTGGCGTAGCCGAGATCGCGCAGATCGCGGACGTAGTTGACCGAAGCGCCGTGGATTCGCAGGGCGACGAGGTTGTCGGAGCCGAGGTCGCGGACGCCAAGCTCCTTCATCCCTTTGATGAACTCCGGCGACACACCGTGGATGCGGAAGGCGACGAGATCGCCGGCGTCGGGTTGGTAGCCGAGCGCGCGGAGGTCGCGAATGAACGAAGGTGTAGCCCCATGGATTCGGAACGCGATCAGATCGCCGGCGTCAGGTTTGTAGCCGAGCGTGTTGATCTCGCGGACGAAGTCGGGAGTGGCGCCGTGGATGCGGAAGGCGACGTATTGATCGAGGTCTTCGCGGTAGCCGAGCGACTGCATCTCTTTGATGAAGCTCGACGAGACGTCGTGGACGGCCAGCGTGAAGAGGTGCTCGTCATCGAGATCGCTGGCGGCCACTCCGAGGCTGCGCAGAGTCGAGGCATAGGCGGAGTTTGGCTCGAAGGTGAAGCGGCCGACGCCGTCGCCATGCTGGAACGTGCCGGTGAAGTGAAGCGTGCCGGCTTCGCGAACCATGCGAAAGTCGACAGGCGTGTCGGCGTTCGCGTCGATCTGCGCGGTGGTCAAGCCGGTGAACGCTGAACGTTCGATCGGATGGCTGTTCTGATTGTGATCGCTGATCATTTCGATCTGCATGCGGCCGTCTTCGCGCTGGCTGAGATGCCAGGCGCCATGCGGCGACGCAGCGCGCGCGGTGAAGGCGGCGAGAAAAAAGAACAGAGCAAGAGCTAGAGAACGGCGCATTGGTATCTCCTCGGCTTGTAGGACGCCCGTGAAGGGCGTCCTGTTAGAAGGTTTCGAAAGAAAGCCGCTACTTCACTTTGTACTTGGCCAGGTCGCGAATGAAATCGGCGTTCACGCCCATCGCGGCCATCCGCACGAGGTCATTGACGGAGAGGTTCGTGTAGCCCGCGTCGTTGAGCGACTTGATGAATTCGGGACGAATGCCCTGAGCCCTCAGTTCGACCAATTCCCTCGGTGTGAGATTGCGGTAGCCGGCGTCCGTCATGAGCTTGACGTATGACGGTGTAACGCCCATCACACGCATCTCGCTGAGCTGCTTCGTGGTGAGGTTGGCGTAGCCCGCGGCGCGCATCTGCGAGAGGTATTCGCCGGTGACGCCGATGGCGCGCAGTTCGGTGACGTTGCGCGCGCTGTCGAATTTGATGCCGGCATCGCGGAGCGACTTCAGGTACTCGGGCGTGACGCCGACCGCGCGCATCTCGGCGATTTCGTCAAGGGACAACTCGCCTAGTCCGGCGCTGCGCATCGTGTCGATGTACGCGGGCGTGACTCCGGCGGCGCGCAGTTCGATCAGGTCGTCGACCGTGAGCTTGCCGCCTTCGCCAATGTGACGACGCCGATGACGATCAGGGCGGGACGTGGGTGCGTCGGGAGGATCCGGGGGATCGGGAACCTGGAGGTCGTCGAGGTTGATGTTCGCCAAGGCACGCATGGCGAGGCGCGGTGCGACTCTGGCGATCGCGCGAGCGGCGGGCGCGAATGCCATCGGGGCGATCATCGGAGTGTTTCCGCTGATGCCTTCCGAGATTCCGTCAGCGATTCCGCCGGCAACGCCACCAGCAACGCCGCCAGCGATTCCGCCAGCAACTCCTGCGATTCTCGGCGCGATCGCAGGAATGACGTTGTCGTCCATGTCATCAGCTTCCGGCGTTTCCGGATCATCACTGATGTTTTCTTCGTCCGCGGCGTTGTCGGCCTTGACGTCGACCGTGGTTTGCGATGCCTGCGGTTTCGGAGTCGGTGTGTCCGCTTTCTGTTGCTGTCCGCGGATCGGCAGCGACGGAGCGATGATCAGCGCGAGGAGGACGGTGAGCAGTGCCGCGCCGGCGACGAAGCGCGACGGCGCATTCGGCGATTCGGCGCGCGCGCCGGCCAGGCGGCGGATGCGGCCGATGAGCGAGCCGCCGTTCGCGGCGACGAACGCCTGCGCATCTTCGACACGCAGTTCTTCGAGGCGGGTGAGGGCGCGGGCGTAGACGAGCGGCTTGCCCGAGACCGAGACCGCGACGTCATCGCAGCAGTGCTCGCGCTCGACGCGGATGCGGTTCGAAATCCACCACACGGCCGGATGGTAGAAGAGCAGCGTCTCGACGACGGCCTGCATAAGATTAACGAAGAAGTCGTTGCGGCGAATGTGCGCCAGCTCGTGCGCGAGGATCATCTCCATCTGTTCGGTGGAGAGTCCCGTCAGCGACGTTGCGGGCAGGAGGACGACCGGCCGCAGCCAGCCGATGACGGTCGGCACTTCCACCGCGGCCGATTCGAGAAGTTGCACGGCGCGGCGGAGTTTCAGCGCGTGCGCAAGACGCCGCGCGCTGCTCTGCCATTCGGGCGCCGCCTCGGTCGCGTTCTTCTTGGCGATCGAATGCGCGCGCAGCCATCCGAAGAGAAGGCGGATGGACAGCAGCAGAACGCCGGTCAGCCAGACCAGGACGATCTGCGGGAGGTGCGACTTCGTGAAGGAGGCGAGGAGCGCCAGTCGCGATTCCGGTGCGGAGGTTGTCGGCTCTGCGGTGAATGTTACGGTGCCTGTCTGCACCGGCGCGAAGCTGACCTCGCGATCGGTCGCGATCTCCTGGCTTGCGTCGTAGGCGCGATATGCCGTCGCGCTACCGATCACCACCAGCAGCGCGAGCGCGCCGCAGGAGGCGAGGTAGCGCGCGTTCGCGCTCTGTTTCGAAAGGAGCGCCAGCGTCGCGGCGAGGATCGCCGCAACGAGCACGCCCTGCCAGAGAAGATGAAGCAGTGCCCAACCGATGGCCTGAGCGAGTGGAGTGCCGAGGAGTGTGCTGATCGTATTCATCGCGATTCTCCTTCGAGGGTGTCGAGCAGTTCGCGGATCGCGTTCAGCTCGGCGGCGTTTGCTTTGCGTCCGGAGAGGGCCTGCATGACCAGCTTCGTGGCCGATCCGCCAAAGGCGCGCTCGGCCAGATCGGTCAGGAGCTGGCGCTGCGTCTTCTGTTCGCCGTAACGCGATTCATAGACGTGCGCGCGCTCGCTCTCGTCGCGGACGACGAGCCCTTTCTCGGTCATGATCTGCAGGAGTTTGAGGACGGTGGTGTAGCCGGTGGCGCCATCCTTGTTGAGCTGCTCGTGGACCTCGCGGACGGTGCTCGGTCCGCGCTCCCAGAGCACTCCCAGGATGGCCAGTTCGGAGTCGGTAGGTCGTGGTGGCTGTCGATCGCTCATGATGATTTCCTCTTGTACGCAGCCAATCATACGAAGTTTTTCGTCGATGTCAACGAAGAGTTTCGTATGTCGGTGTCAAAAGGCGCGGTAGCCGTTTGCGGCCGCGTGCTACGACTGGGCTCGAGTGGCGATGAGGCCGATCACCATCAGCAGAGCGCAGAGCGCGATGAGCGCGTCACGTCCGATGGCCGGAACGTTGCCGGCTGGCGTCGCGGTGGCGTTGTCGGTCGCGATGCCGAAAATGGCGAAGGAGCCACTGCCGGCCGTCACCGTCACAACCGGCGCGCTGGAAGCGGAGAACGGCGCGGTATAGACCGTGACCGTGGCGTTGGAAAGGTTCCCGATATACAGCCGGCCGCTCAGATCCGACGCCGCACCCTCCGGCGTATTGATGCCGTTGGTGATCAAGAACGCTGGTGTGCTGGCTGCCGTCAAGGGGAGGTTGTAGACATCGACCTTCCCGAAGGTTCCGGCCACGTCGTTGACGAAGAGCTGATTTCCGATGATGGTCAGTTGCCGGTACGCGGAGGTCGGGATGCCAGGCGTGATGATCGGCGCGCCGGTGTATGGCGGCGCGTAAACATAGAGATTGCTGACGCCGCCGGAGTTACTGAGGTAGAGATTCTGCGCGGCATCGAAGCCAAGACCGATGAAAGCAGTGCCCGCGACTGTGATTGTCTGCGATGGCGTGCTGGCGTTGGTGAACGGCGGTGCGAAGCGATTGACTTTGGTGCTGCCCGTCGCCGCGAAGAAGTCGCCCGAAGGGAGGAAGGCGATCTGGCCATTGTTCGAAGCGCCGCCGTTGGAGAATGTCGCCGCGGGAACACTGGCACCGCTGAGCGGCGGATTGAAGAACTGGATGTTTCCCCCAAGCAGGCCGACAGCCATGCCGCCACTCGCGTTGATTGCCATGGAGAGGACGCTGTTCGCGGGCACTTTGAAGTTCGGTGTGGAAGCGTTGGTGACCGGGATTGTGTACTGCTGCACGCCGCCGGCAACGTTGTCGTCGCCCACGTACAGATGCTGCTGCGCGGCGACCGGCAGAATGGCAATCGCGCAGAAAACTCCGTACGTCATCAGGTTCGTTAAACGCGTCATCAGTAACTCCTCCCGATCCGATAGCCGGACTCGACAGCAAAGGACGGTACACGTCCCGCCGGAGAAAGTGAAGAAGTTTGCTACCTGACCAGAGCCGTAGGCATGACGAACGTGCGCCTGGCGAGAGGGGAGTCGAGCGTTTGCTGGTCGTAGTACCGGTTGAGGATGGATGGCTTCCACGCGAAGAGATCCGCGTTTGCCGTTGCGAATGAATCAAAATCGCCGGCGGGATTCCGCTCCATCCGTTCGTGAATCAGCAGCAGGTACGCCCACGTGATCGTCTCGTGATACAGGCCGTCTGCGCCGTTGTGCGCGGCGAACCGTTTGAGCGAGGTAGTGAAACGCGTCAGTGCTTCGAGCAGCGGCACATCGCGGAGATAGATCCAGGCCAACCGGACGTGATCGCCATGATGAAAGTCGTCGCCGGAAATCTCACAGCGCTCAAACGCGGCGGCAAAATCGCGATCGTTCATCTGCGTTTCCCTTTCTTCGGTTCTTCGATCAGCTTGTGAGAGTCGGCAGCGCCGAGCGTGAGGCCGTAGATCTTTTTCAGATCGGCGATCTTCTTCAGCGACTCGTCTCCGAAGGGCGTTTTCCCTTCGAAGGAGTGCAGCACGATCCCTTCAATCAGATCCCCTAGCGAGATGTCATGCACCTCGGCCATCGCTTTGAGGACTTTGAGGACGCGCTTCTCGATGCGCATGCCTGTCTGGACACGTTCAATAGTTGCCATGCGAACAATGGTACCACGGTACGCATGTACCGCTGTCACGCGGAGTCGCGGAGACGCGGAGAGAGGCAGAGACGAAGGACGCCCGCGATGGCGAAGCAGCCGAGGAGAACGAAGAGAGCGGCGCGCCAATCCAGCTCTTTCCATCCACCAAAGTCGAGCGCCGTGGCTACGCCGCCGAGGAGGAGAGCGCCGAGGACGACGGTACAGAGCTCAACGATCCAACCGGCGGGCCTGCCGAACCGGATGTTGCGGATCGCGACGAAGACCGCTGCCGCGCACGTCATCCAGAGAGTGATTCCCATCGATTTCGAGGTTAGCATGCCTTTCGCATGAGTCGGGTGAACGCCGAGGAGCATATCCATGATGACCGAAGCAGCAAGACAGTCGAACGACGTGAACAAGATCCTCGCCATCGAAGATGACCCCGAGGTCCTGGCGCTCTACAAGTCGTACCTGCAGAAGCGCGGCTACGAGGTGCTCTCGGCCACCGGCGCGAGCGAAGGGATGTCATTGCTGCAACGCAATCCCGACACGCGTCTGATCCTGCTCGACCTCAACCTCCCCGGCGGCATGAGCGGCGAGGAGTGGATCGCCTGGTTCATCGCGCAGGGGAAGCAGACGCCGGTCGTGGTCGCATCAGGCAAGGGCGACATCCTCACCATCACCAAGGGCAACAACCGCACCGCCGCGCTCACGAAACCATTTCACATGGAAGAGCTGCAGGAGTTGATCGAAGTGCTGCTCGCCGAGAACTGGCACGATCAGGTGAGCGTGGACAAGAAAACGCATTGAGGCGCACTGCTTCACCCATCGTTTCCGATTGCTTCCACCGGGCAGTTGTCCAGCGCGTCTTTCGACAGCGTCTCTTCTTCCGGTGTCTCCGGTTGTTTGTAGACGTAGGAGAAACCTTCCTCGTCGTTGCGCTGAAAGTTGGCCGGCGCGGTTTCTCGGCAGAGATCGCAATCGATACACTGCGTATCGACGTAGTACCGCCCGGGTACCTGTCCCGGCACCCTGTCGTTGGGATCAGCCATTCGTAAGTTGTCTCCGTGAAACGCCGCGAGCAGCAAACGCGTCGCAGAATTGGAGGCGCGCATTGTAGCGTGCCGATGATGTTTTCAAACCTGGAGGTTTACTCATGAAACGATTTCTGATCGCCGCGATCGCTACTGCAGCTTCCGTGACCGCATTCTCGCAGACCAACCCGCCGCGCGAGCCCGCGCCCGTCGATACTGTCAGCGTCACTGGCAGTGCTCGCGTCTTCACGACACCCGACCGCTTCTCCTTCAACGTTGCCGTGCAGACCATCTCGCCCACGGTCGAAGAGGCGGTGAACGAGAACAACGCGAAAGTCGCCGCCGTCATCGCCGCGCTGAAGAACGCCGGCGCGAAATCCGAGGAGATCCAGACGTCGAACTTCTCGATCTATCCGCAGCAGGACTACAGCCAGCAGCAGCAAGGCAAACTCCCACGCCTCCTCGGCTACCAGGTTTCGAACAGCATCACCGTCACAAAGAAAGAAATCGCAAGCGCCGGAAAACTGCTGCAGGCTGCGATCGGCGCGGGCGTGAATCAATCATCGGGATTGTCGTTCTCCGTTTCCGATCCCGCTCGTGGCCGCGATGAAGGACTGCGCGCCGCCTTCGCCGACGCCCGCGCGAAAGCGTCGCTCCTGGCGCAAGCCGCCGGACGGACGCTCGGTCCAGCCATGGCCATTACCGAAGGAGGAGCATCGACTCCGCAACCGCGTCCGATGATGGGAGGCCGGGTGATGGCCGCGCAGGTCGCGTCCGAGGTGCCGGTCGAGAGCGGATCGGAAGAGTTGGCGTTTACGGTTTCGGTGTTGTTCGCGATGCGGTGACGTTCTGAATTTTTTCTCCGCTCCTCCGCGTCTCCGCGTGAACCGTCTCCCTCTCGCTAGTCGCCAGAAATGAGATTGCCGAGGACGTCTCCCGCAAGCCCGCCGAGGCCCTTCGACTCATCGCGATGTTGCCCTCCCGCTGCGGCCATGAGTCGGCTCGCGAGTCTGCTGAACGGCAACGTCTGCAGCACCACGTGTCCCGGTCCCGTCAGCGTCGCGTAGAAGAGTCCTTCGCCGCCGAAGAGCGCGTTGCGGAATCCGCCCACGAACTGGATGTCGTAGTCGACCGTCTCCGCCATCGACACGATGCATCCCGTGTCGACGCGCAGCTGCTCGCCGGGCGCGAGGTTGAACTCGATCATGTTGCCGCCGGCGTGCAGGAAGACGAGCCCCGTCCCGCTGATCTTCTGCAGTAAAAATCCTTCACCGCCGAACAGCCCCGCGCCGAACTTCTTCGTGAAGGCGACGGTCAGATCGATGTTGCCGATCGCGCAGAGATACGCGTTGCGTTCCGCCAGAATCGCGTTGCCGTTCAGCTGAATCGGGATGATTTTCCCGGCGATCGGATTCGCGAGGGCCATGTGCGAGGATGCCGTGTCGCAGCGGAAGACGCTCATGAACAGCGACTCGCCGGCTAGGAACTTGCGCATCAGTCCCTTCATCAATCCGCCCTGCATGCGCGCCTGCAGATCGATCCCCGGACCCATGTACAGCATCGCCCCCGCCTCGGCGTACAACTCTTCGTTCTGATGCAGTTGAATCTGCAGCGCCTGCATCACGTCGCCGACGATCTTGTATTCCATGCGTCCTCCGTGGCGCGCGATTGTAGCGTCGCCTCTGACAGAATGCGCATCGTGCCGCGAACCGAACCGCAGCCGCTCCTCGACGTCCTCGCTGAGCTTTATCCCGACTCCTCCCGCACCACGCTCCGGCAGTTGCTGCAGAACGGCCGCGTGCGCGTCAATGGCGGCACGGAGAAGGACGCGAAGCTCGTCGTCGATCGCGACGAGATCGTCGAGGTCATGGCCCGATCCGATCAGCGCGTCCTCCCTCTGGGCATCGCCATCCTCCACGAGGACCGCGACGTCATCGTCATTCTCAAATCGCATGGACTGCTGACTGTGGCCACCGAGCGCGAACGCGAAGCCACCGTCCAGGCCTACCTCAACGAATACCTCGGCAGCGCCGGCGAAGAGCGCATCCAGGTCGTCCACCGCCTCGACCGCGATACGTCCGGTGTGCTCGTTTTCGCCAAGAACTTCTTCGCCCGCGAGCGGCTGAAGGAACAGTTCATGGTCCACAGCGTCGAACGGATTTACATCGCCATCATCGAAGGAATGATTGATCCGCCCGAAGGAACTATCGAGTCAAACCTGCTCGAACAGCGCGATCTGAAGATGGTCAGCGTCGACGCTCACGCCGACGCCAAACACGCCATCACACACTACCGCACCATTGAAACGAAGGGCGCGCTTTCGATGCTGGAAGTGACGCTCGAAACGGGACGCAAGAACCAGATCCGCGCCCATCTTTCGGAGTCGGGCCACCCCATCGCCGGCGACAAGATGTACGGCGCCAAAACCAACCCCCTCGGCCGCCTCGGCCTCCACGCCAAACTTCTCGGCTTCGACCACCCGACGACGGGGAAGCATTTGGTGTTCACGGCAGCGCTACCGAAGCAGTTCCGCGCGCTGTTTTCGTGAGCGCGAACGTAGCGTTTCAAAAACGCCGGAGGCGTTTCGTACGGTATCGGTGGTCGTGTGCGAAGCACGAGACCGCGAACGGACTGGCGCTTCTAAACGAAGCTCACCGCCAGCTTCGATCCCTCTTCGCGATGGATCGTGTCGACGAAGCGGATGCTGTTCGTCTTCAGCGACATGAAGAGGGATGACGTGCGGATGCCGCCGCCGAAGAAGCGGACGCCGCGCAGGAGGTCGCCGTCGGTGACGCCGGTGGCGCAGAAGATGATGTCGTTGCCGGCGGCGAGTTCGGCGGTGTCGTAGACCTTGTCGCCGTCGACGTAGCCCATCGACTTCAGGCGTTCCTCCTGCCACTTCTCCAGCGGCTTGAGGCGGCCTTGCATGCGTCCGTTGAGGCAGCGCATCGCGGCGGCGGTCAGCACGCCCTCGGGGGCGCCGCCGATGCCCATGGCGGCATGGATTCCGGTGCCGCGGACGGCGGCGGCGATGCCGGCAGAGAGATCGCCGTCCGTGATCAGCTTGATGCGCGCGCCCGCTTCGCGGATTTGCGCGATGAGATCGTGATGCCGTTCGCGGTCGAGGACCACGATCGTCAGTTCATCGACGTCGCGCTGAAACGCGTGGGCGATCTGATTGAGGTTCTCTTCCACCGAGTTGTTCAGATCCACGTAGTCGGCGGCGGTAGGACCGACCACGATCTTGTCCATGTAGACGTCGGGCGCGTTCAGCAAGCCGCCTTTTTCCGAGGCCGCGAGGACCGCGATCGAATTCGCGGATCCGGTTGCGCAGAGGTTCGTTCCTTCGAGGGGATCGACGGCGATGTCGATCTCCGGATAAATCTCGCCCTCGGTCCAGCCGCGGCCGAGCGGCTCGCCGACGTAGAGCATGGGAGCCTTGTCGCGTTCGCCCTCGCCGATGACGACCGTCCCGCGCATCTTGAGCCGGTTCAGCTCTTCGCGCATCGACTCGACGGCCACCTGGTCGGAGTACTTCCGTTTGCCGTAACCCATCGTGCGCGCTGCAGCGATGGCCGCTTTTTCCGCGACACGCAAAAAACCGATCTCGAGACTGGATTCCATGACGCTCCGTTCGCAGCGAAATTTGGAGGGGCGACTCTAGCAGAATATTGATGGTGCCTTCATCCTGCGGCTCGCGAAGCGAGGCGTCAGGATCTCGGGTGGCGCCGCGCCGCTTTCAATTTCCGCTCTGCCGGTGCCGCCGGAGATCCTGACGTCTCGCTTCGCGAGCCGCAGGATTGAAATCATTTCACCGCCAGCGCGCGCACTTCCTCGTGATGAATGCGTCCGCCGAGGAGCGCTGTACGCCCGGCCACGGAGAGGGAGTGGGCGATGAGGATCGCCATCACAATCTCCATCCACCGAGGACGTACGCCACGGCGATGGCCGATGAAGAGCACGACGATGGCCAGGAATCCGGTGATGCACGATGACCCGACGAAGAAGCTTGCCGCCAGGTCGTGCTCTTTGATCAACGTTTTGTCGATGCCCGCAATTGGCGGATTCGCGTGCGATACGAAGTTCGCAGCGCCGTCGCCGGTCAGATCGGCCGCGATGCCGCACAGCGCCGCGAGGATGCACACGACGAAACCCGCGGTGACGAATTCACGCCGCTTTCTGATCAATCCGAAGATCACCAGACAGAGGGCAAACAGTTCGCCATACAGCGGCGAATGATTGATGGCGAGGTGGACGTGTACGGCGCTGAAATCCATCGGCGAACGATACGACGGAAGCGCCGCGGTGTCACTTCGGCACCATCGCTCGCACCTCGGCTTCCATCTCCGGCCCGAACTCCGTCCGGATCTCCGAAAGCCATCCCGCGAGCAGCTCCTTGAGTACGTTGCGGATGACCGCGGGGTAGTCGGATGTCGCCGACGCGATCACGTTGTTGAGCAGTTGATCGAAATCGATGCGTGCTTCGTTCACGAGGTTCATGCCCGCCAGATGCGGAATCGTCTGTGGCGACATGCGCACCACCACGCGGTCCATGAAGTCGTAGATGTGATCGCCGATGCGCTGGAAGACGATGCCGAAGATGCTCTCGAAGACGCGGTTGTATCGCTCCACGAAGGCTTCCAGCTCGTACTCCGTCTCTTCCGCGGCGCGCTGCTCGCTGACGGTGCTTTCCGCCGCTTCCGCGATCAGGTTGACGCTCTGCAGCGCCCAGACCGTACGGCACGTGAGGAAGTTCGAGAGGTAACTGCGCGCGCAAATCTCTTCGATCGTGCCGGGGTCGGTGAGGAGATTCAGAACGTGACTCTCGTCATCCGTCAGCTCGATCGCGTACGTGCGCATGTCCGCGCCCGGCACCTGCTGCAGGATGCGGTCGAGGCGCGCCACGCCGCGCGAGATCAACGACCAGTACTCGATGTTCTGCACGCCGTCGAGAATCAGCCGCTCCGTATTCAGCGGCAGCGACACGATCTCGGGCGGAAACTCGTAAGTGAATTCGACCGTGTAGCTGCCGGTGCGGTAGCGGATGGTGTTGAGCACGATCGCATTGGCCTGCCGCTCCAGCGCGCGCATCAATCCGTCCGGGTCGAGATAGCCAAGTTCGCACAGCAGTGCTCCGATGCGCCGCTGCACGACCAGGCGATCCATGGCGTGGTTGTATTGCTGGAGCGTCAGCTCGCCGCTACGCAGAAGGATTTCGGCGAGGCCCATGTCGTGGTCGGAGCTGGAGGCGAAGACGATGCGGCCCTCATGAAAATAGATCGCATCGCTCCGTCCGATCGCCTCCAGCGACACGATACCGGTCTCGCCGCTGCGGACCAGCGAACGGAAGAGATCGGGCACCGTCGTCTCCGCGAGCGTTCCCTGAATACTGAGGCTGTCGGACATGCGCGGGATTTTATATTGGCCCGCTCATGTAAAATAACCTGCGTCTATGTCCAGCACCATCTCCCTCAGCCTCCTCGCAGCCTTTCTTGCCACCACGATCTTCGCCGCCGCACCAGCGACGCAGCCGAACGATCGCGAGTGGGGGCAGCTCAGCACCGACTATCAATGGATCGAAACGTTGCGCAAGGCACAGCCCCTGCCGCCGGCGAACGCATCGCGCAAGCAGATGCTGGAGCTCGTCCTCGAGAATCAGAAGAAGCTCGAGCCGACGTACGTTCCGTTCATGGACAAGGTGCGCGAGTACTTCGACCGCACCCACGATCCGCGCGCCGGGCAGGTTCTCGCGCGCGAAAAAATCATCATGGGCGACGAGTACATGCAGTACCTCTCGCGCTACGACAAGGCGCTCGAGTTGTACCGCGCGGCAGTCGAGCTCGATCCGAACAGCGCCGATGCGAAGAAGCGCGTCGAGATGGCCGAAGGGCGCCGCTTCGTCTCGATGACCGCCTTCGCAAACGTGAAGACCGGCATGAAAGAAGATGCCGTTCGCGCGCTCGTCGGCCTGCCGCGCGAGGACTGGATCAAGCAGGTCGTACAGAACGGCCGCGTCTACTCGGTATGGATTTATCCGAAGGAAGACGGAGGCGCCTCGGCCATCTACTTTGACAACGGCGCCGTCTATCACACAAACTGGAACGCCGCGGCGCCGCCCGCGTCGCAAGCTCAGACCAGGTAACGGGAGGGTGTGCAATGGTGTCTGACGAAGTCCTCATCGACGATCAATCCCACTACGAAGTCTCACTCACGGCCGGACAGGCGTTCGTCGCCTTCGTCCTGCTGCTGCTGTCGCTGGCCGCATCGTTCGCGTTCGGCCTCATGATCGGCAAAGGCCAGGCGGATGAACGCCTCGTCGTCCGCAAAGAGCCCGCGGTCATCAACGAGGGGAGCGTCATCGCCTCGAAGAAAAACGACGGCAAGCTGATCGACCTCGGCGTCGGCAACGACGATTTCAAAGCGCCGCCGCCTGCGACGAGCTCCGCGGCACCCGCGCCCGCACCGACGATCACCGAAGGCACGGTGACGCCGTTGACGGAATCCGCTGCGCCAATCATCGCCACTGCGTCACCGATCGTCGAGGCACCGAAGCCCGCGCCGAAACCTGTCGCCGCGCCGCCATCGACCGGACCCGCGTACGCGCAGCTCCTCGTTACCGCCGATCAGAAGACCGCCGACGCGCTGGCCGCGAAAGCGATCGACCACGGCTTCATGACCACCTACGTCGAGCGCGCCGGCACCTCGTTCAAAGTGCGCGTGAAGTTCAATTCGGAAGCCGAGGCGCGTGCGAGCGAGGCGAAACTGAAGGACGTTTCGAAGGACGTCTGGATCGTGAAGTGACGGCCAAAGCGATCGAGCGCCGCCTCCATTCACTGCGCGACGCCACGATCGCCGAACACCATCTCCGCTTCTTCAAGTGCGGCCCTGGCCAATACGGCGAAGGCGACGCGTTCCTCGGCATCAACGTTCCGGCGATGCGAACGCTGTCGAAGGAGTTCACGCCGGCTCCGATCGCCGAGTTGGTTGCGCTGCTCCAATCGCGTTGGCACGAAGCGCGGCTTCTCGCGCTGATGATCCTCGTCCGCAAATACGAGCGCGGCGACGAAGCGCTGCGCGACGAGATTTACCGCAGCTACCTCGCGAACACGCATCGCATCGACAACTGGGACCTCGTCGACGCCTCAGCACCGAACGTCGTTGGTGAGCACCTGCTCGAACGCGATCGCGCGCCGCTCTCCGTGCTGGCGAAATCCGAATCGCTCTGGGAGCGCCGAATCGCCATCGTCGCGACGCAGCACCTCATCCGCCACGATGATTTTGACGACACGCTTCGTATCGCCGAAATCCTCCTCGACGATCGCCACGACCTGATCCACAAAGCCTCGGGATGGATGCTCCGCGAAGTCGGAAAACGCGATCAGCCGCTGTTGGAACGCTTCCTCCGCAAACACGCGAAGCGAATGCCGCGGACGATGCTGCGCTACGCGATCGAACGGTTCCCACCGGAACTGCGCGCGCAGTACATGGCCAAAGCTTAGCCGGATCATGGGGAGATCTGGCAGAAGCGCCGCCTCTGGCGCCGCGAGATTGGGTGTATCACTTCACGAATTCCATAATGATATGAAACGTTAACAGCATGAAGGCCACTATCCTTTAGGTGCGTCAGCAAAGCGTCCGATAGTGATTAGAAAGGGAGGCAGAACATGGCAGTGATCAAAATTGGAAGCGGTCGTACGACTCCAGGGTCGACCGCATGGCAAGCCTACAACGGCGGAACTCCTGGAATCTTCGTAGACGTCAACACGTCGGCGGCGGGGTTCAGCGGGACACCGCTGTACTTTACTTCCATCGGCGGCAACAGCTCACATTGGGGAACAACCGGAGCGACATCGATCTACTTGGCGACGCCCACCGGATTTCGCGTGTATGTGAGGTGGTCCGATTCCTCAGCCCTGACGCCCGCCCAGGCTAACGGATTTCAATGGCATATCAACTGGGTCGGCTACGAACCTTGAGCGGAGCGATCGTCGCGCGTGGTCGATCTCAACGCTGACAACTGAGCGAATTCGAACGCCACGCTGACGCACCAACGAGAGCCGGCATCTTGACTATTTGACACAGGGCAACACCCGCGTCTCGGTGCCTCCCGCATCAACACTAGCCAGCGCGCCGATCGTCTTCGCGAGGAACGTCGGCGCGACCTCGTCGCTCCACGTCCCTTGCGTTATCCCTCGGCCGAAGAGCAGCAGCGGAACGTGCTGATCGTCGTCGACCGCCTGGCCGTGCGTCGTGCCGGTAGCCGACGAATATTTCCAGATGTAGCCGGCCTTCAGCGTGACGAGAACGTCGCCGCTGCGGTCGGCGCGGAAGGAGAGGCGCATCGCGGTTTCGATGCCTGACGACTGCGGATTGACGGCGATAAGGTCGCTGCTCGTGAACGCAGTGCGGATGCCGTGAATCTGTTTCGCCGCGTCGCGCAGCGCACGCTTCACCCGCTCGCTGTCGAGATGCGCGGCACTGACGCGGGCCCAGTTCAGATACAACGCCGGCTCTTCGAAGTAACTCACCAGCGCGTTCGCGATCGGAGTTTTGCCGGTGACGGTAAGTCCGAGCATCTTCGCCGCCAGCTTCTCGAGTTGCAGGCGGTCAGGCGCGAGGTCCGCGAACGTCGTCGCGGTCTTCTTCGGATTCTGGAAATCGACGCGGCCGGCCTCGCGTCCCATGTCGCGCGCGACCTCCGGGATCGACTGCACACCATGATCGGCGGTAATGGCGACCGTGTAGCGGCCGCCGAATTTCTGATCGAGCCAGTTGAAAAATTCTTCGAGTTGACGATCGGTGCGCATGACGGAATCGGCGACTTCCAGCGAATCGGGACCGAAGGCGTGGCCGAGGTAGTCCTGCGAGGAGAGGCCGACGAAGAGGAGATCGGGCGAAGCGTCGTCCGTGCCGAGGTGCTCGTCATCGATGATGCGCTCGGCGAAGGTGAGGACGAGGTCGTTGCCGAACGGCGTGTACGTCAACTCGTCAATGGTCGCGATCGGATGCGGAAACTCGACGCCGAGGTTGCCATGCGTCGCCTTGTATTTGCGCAGCGACGCGGGATCGTGCGTCAGGCCCGCGAGATCAGCGGTGGGGATAAACGTTGATTGAATCCATTCGCGATGCTGCGTCAGGACCGCGGGCACCGAGGTGTTGAACGCATTCAGCATCGTTCGGTTCGCGTGGTAGTAGCTGCTCGACGTGAAGCCGGGCATCTTGGGATCGAACCAATAGGCGGCGGTGGCCTTGCGGCCGGCCATGAGAATCGCAGCACGATCCTTGAGCGCGACGCCGATCACTTTCGAGCTGGCTGTTTTCTCCTGTAGCCGGTCGCCGAGGGAGTCGGAGTCGAGATTCAGCGGCGAGTATCCGCCGATGGCGCGCTTGTCCTCTGCGCAGTAAACCGGCGTCGCGGTGGTCCGATCGAGCCACGTATTCGCAACGATCCCGCTTCTTGCAGGCACGTAGCCGGTACCGATCGCAGCGTGGCCAGGTCCGGTGTAGGTGACGGCGTACGGATACAGCGCGCGTGTGAAATTGGCGCCGTGCTTGATGCCGCGATTGAATCCGCCGTCGGAGAGGTAGGGAGCGAATCTGGTCAGGTATTCGTAGCGAAACTGGTCGACGGAGATGACTACGATGAGGTCGGGTTGCTGTGCGCTCAGTGGGACGGCGATGAGAATGATGATGGCGATGCGTTTCAGCATGGCGAGCATGTTAAGGGAGACGGTTCACGCGGAGATGGGGAGAGGCGGAGGGAGGGAGGCGGTTGACGATGCGGCGCAGGCCTTCTTTCAGGGTTGCGCCGCCGAAGTTGATTAGGAGTCCCACGTGTAGATCTGTGAGGCGGAGGTAGGTGAGGAGTTGTTTCGTGTGGACGGGCGCGAGTTGCTCGATCGATTTGATTTCAACGATGACTCGGTCGTCGACGAGCATGTCGAGACGAAATGCGTTGTCGAACGAAATGCCCTCGTGTTCGAAGCCGATCGTTTTCTGCCGCTCGATCGCAAAGCCGCGATTGACGAGCCACTGTGCCAGCACGGCCTCATGAACCGATTCGAGCAGACCGGGTCCAAACTTGCTGTGGATCTGAATCGCCGAATCGACGATCGCCCGAGTAATCTCGTCCAATTCATGCATAGCTCTCTCTGCCTTTCTCCGCCTCTCCTCGAACTCCGCGTGAAAACGTTCCCTCGGAATTCTTGAGAAAGCAAGAAACTCCACCATTGGTAGGATCACCCGCATGGTCAAGAAGACGACAAACCAACAAACCACTACTCCTCAACTCGAGGCGTTACGAAAAGGGCAGGCGAAGAAGCGGTCGACGATCGATCCGTCGCACATCCTCGACAAGGCCATTTACCAGCTCTGGGAGACCATCAACGATCTCGATCAGATTCAGCCGGAGCGGGTCGAGCATTACCGCGTCTCCGTGTTCGGAAGCTCGCGTATTCAGCGCGGCGATCCCATTTACGATCAGGCCAAGAAACTCTGCTACGAGCTGGCGCGCCTCGGGGCGGACATCGTCACTGGCGGCGGTCCGGGACTGATGGAAGCAGCCAATGCCGGAGCGATGGAGGGGCAGACCGAGAGTCATTCGCGGTCATTCGGACTGGCGATTCATCTCCCAACCGAGGAGTCCGCGAATGCGTTCGTGAACAAGGTGTTCCGGCATCGAACGTTCTTTTCAAGGCTGCATCACTTCATCCGGCTCTCGTCCGCGTTCATCGTTTTGCCGGGCGGCATCGGAACGGCGCTCGAACTGTTCATGGTGTGGCAGCTCATTCAGGTCAAGCACGTCACAGAGCATCCGCTGATTCTGGTCGGTACAATGTGGAACGGTCTGATCGACTGGATCAACGAGTCGATGATCACGCGCGGGCTGGCCAGTCCGCAGGATATGAACGCGGTTACGGTGGTCGCCTCGTACGAAGAGGCCATCCCGATCATCCGCGCGTCATACGAACGCTACATTCAGGAGAAATCGAATGCCCACGAAGGAACAGATTCTCGACGCGCTTAAAGGCGTCAAATTTCCCGGACTCTCGCGCGACATCGTGTCGTTCGGGTTCGTCCATGACGTCAGCGTCGACGGCGGCAACGTCTCCTTCACGGTGCGCTTCCAGACCGAGAACCAGAACGCGGCTGCGCAGATCAGTCGCGATGCTGAAACGGCAGTGAAAGCTGTGCCGGGAGTCGAGAGCGTGAAGATGCACGTCGACGTCGGCTCGCGATCGGCAGCCGGACCGCAGGGCGGCCCGGCGGCCGAGCAGATTCTCTCCGGCGTCAAGTACAAGATCGCCGTTGCATCAGGCAAGGGCGGCGTCGGCAAGTCCACCGTCTCCACGAACCTCGCCCTCGCATTGCGCGCGCTCGGCTACACCGTCGGCATGCTCGACGCCGACATCTACGGACCGTCGCAGCAGATGATGCTCGGGATTCACGGACGTCCGCAGATTGACGAGACGGACGAGAAGATCCTGCCGATGGAGAACCACGGGGTGAAGACGATGTCGCTCGGCCTGATTACCGATCCCGACACGCCCGTGATCTGGCGCGGCCCGATGGTCATGAAGGCGCTCGATCAGTTTCTCAGCGACGTGAAGTGGGGCACGCTCGATTTCATGATCATCGATCTCCCTCCCGGCACCGGCGACGCGCAATTGACGCTGACGCAGAAGGTGCCGCTGTCCGGCGCAGTGGTCGTGACGACGCCGCAGGATGTGGCGCTGATCGATGCCCGCAAAGGGCTGGCGATGTTCCGCAAAGTGAACGTTCCCGTCCTCGGCATCATCGAGAACATGAGCTACTTCATCTGCCGCCACTGCGGCGAGCGCGAAGAAATCTTCGGCCACGGCGGCGGCCGCAAGACTGCGGAGCTCCTCGGCGTCCCCTTCCTCGGCGAGATCCCGATCGATCCGAAGGTCGTGGTCGGTGGCGACAGCGGCGAACCGATCTTCGTCCTCGATCCGACGTCCGCGGCGGCCGAGGCCTTCCGCAAGTTGGCGGAGACGGTGGTGCAGCAAGTCGAATCCGGCCACGCGGGACACACGCACGCACCGGGAGAGCCAGTACACGCGCATTCGTAGTTCAACGTTCCCCGGAGACCCCATGAAAAAATCCCTCGGCGTCGTTCTTTTCCTCTTATCGGCCCCGCTTCTCTTCGCGCAGACAACGGTCACGGCCATCCTTCCGGCGTCCGGCGTTACGACGGGCGGCGACTTCGTGCACATACGAGGCATTGGACTGCACAATCCTGCGCAGGTTTGTCCGGGGCCGTCGTGCACTACGTCGGTGAAGTTCGGCGACGCGCTCGGCCGCGTCATCTCGAACACCTACTACGAGATCGTAGCGATCGCTCCGCCACACGAGGCCGGCGGTGTCGACGTCACCGTCAGCATCACCGGTTTTGCGAATACCGTCGTTCTTACAAATGCATACCGATATCTGAGCCGTTCTGTCGACGAGTTGGACCGGATCCTCTTGCCGGTTGCAGCCTCCGGCCCGGGTCCGAACGCGGCGCGATTCGAGACGGAGATTTTGATCACGAATGCAGGCGACGAAGAAGTTCCGGTCAGCGGTGCCGCGGTACCTACCAACACAGGCATCTCGCCGGCGCCGATTCCCCGCGTTCCGCCCCACACCACCGGCACGTTTACAGACGGATTGGCTGGTGCGCAGTTTTCTCCGGGCGCGTTCATCTTTGTTCCAGCTCGGATGGCCCGTGATGTCATCGCCAAAGTGCGTGTACACGACACGTCTCGCGACGCCTCGTCATTCGGCGTGGAGATTCCAGTGGTCTCCGACCGGGACTTCGCCGCGACGGTGCGGCTGGCGGGCATTCCGACAGACGCGCGATTTCGCTCCACGTTGCGCGTCTACGCGTACGACACGCGAAACTTCGGACCGGTCACTCTTCGCGTGCGAGACTCCGCCGACGGCAAGTTGCTGGTGACGGTGCCGGTTGCGCTCATTTCCCCGAACGCGCGCACGGAAACAGGAGACCTCGTTCCTGCCGCGGCGCAGCTTTCGCTCGACTCGATCATCGCGCCGCTCCGCGGCCATCGCCTTCGCATCGACATCGCCGATTCCGATGCGGTCCGGCCGATCTGGGCCTTCGTCTCGATCACGAACAATCAGACGCAGGAAATCACGCTGGTCACGCCACAGGCAGCGGGTGCCGCTGTCACGCCGGAGAAAATCCCGCTCGGCTGGTGGATGATGTCGGGAGGAAACCTCATTTCTGTCGGAGCGGCCGACTCACAGGTCTATCTCGGATGCCGCTTCGGAACGTTCAAAACGCCGTCGTCGCTCGATTCCGACGGTCGTTTCGAGACCACCGGTTCGCTCTCCGGACCTGGGCCGGACCAGAACGGCGTGCCGCCATTGCATTTCGAAGGACGCATTGCCGAGGGATGGCTCAACCTGACGATCCGCTCGGGTGCGGCAGTGGTCACCACCACCCAGTTTCAGTTCATGGGACCGCAGCAACCCGGCCCAATTCCTCTTCCGTGCCCTTGATCAATCAGCGAATCAATTGAACCTGCCACGCCAGTAGTATGGTTTGCGGCTTGTGTGAGCGAGAGCCATCATTTCCACGTAGTCGTCGTGATTGCGGTAGATCACAAAGAATGGGAAGTGCCGCAGGAGAACTCGTCTGGCGGTGCCGCGCACGCGCGCTCGGGGTACGTTCGCCGATCAGCGGATATTCGGAGATAAGTTTGAACGCTGTCTGGACTTCATTCCAGAGCCGCTCGCCAAGGAAGGGTGAGCGCGCTGCGTAGTACTGAATGTGACTGAAGATGTCGTCGTCGGCGAACGGATTCGTCCGAACAGGTTTACTCACCGACCGAATATATCGCCCTCAATCCGGCGCCTGAGGACATTCCAATCGGAAGTAACTACCTGGCCGCTGTCGACCGCGGCGCTACGACGCTCCAGCTCGCGGGCCCACGCTTCATCAACGTCGGCATCCTGAGTCTCTTCGAGACTTTCGAGTATGCGTGCAGCAACTTCCGCACGATCTTGCTCGGGAAGGCCAAGAACTTCGGCGACTAACTGTTCTGTGTCTCGCATCGGCGCGAATTCTACGCCGGACCGAGATTTAGAACAGCAATCGTCCCATGGCTTGCTCTGCTGCCAGCATGTCGAGAAAGCGATTCCGCGAAATCTCGCGCGCGCCGAGGGCGGCCATGTGCGGCGTGGTGACCTGGCAGTCGATCCATGTTGCGCCGCGTTCGCGGAGGTGCTCGATCAGGAAGAGCAGCGCGAGTTTGGAGGCGTCCGGCGCGCGGTGGAACATCGACTCGCCGGTGAAGACGCCGCCGGAATCGACGCCGTAGAGACCTCCGACGAGAACTCCATCGCTCCAGACTTCGACGCTGTGCGCGTCTCCGGCGCGATGCAGACTGGTGTATGCAGCGATCATTTCTGGACCGATCCACGTGCCGATGTCGTCGCCGCGCGGAGAATCGGCGCACGATGCGATGACCTGCTCGAACGCGCAGTCGATCGAGTATGTGAACCCGCTTCGCTTCTCCGACTTTCGCAGCGATCGTCCGACGTGCAGCTCGTCGAAAAAGATCACCGTTCTTCGCCGCGGTGAAAACCACGGCAGCGTCAACTCCTCGTGCGGCCACGGAAAGATGCCGTGGCGATACGCGTCGCGCAGCGTCTCCACGCGCAGGTCATCGCCGATGGCGACGACGTCGCCGCGGACGTAGCGAGGATCGGGGAAGCGGGATTTCACGGAAACTTTGTCGCGTAGGCAGCGTGAGGAATCGCCTTCGCGCAGGAGGCGTCAAGGTGATCGAACGAACCGGCATCGAAGAACGCGATTTCGAGCGCGAGCGCGCAGTCGCTCGGTTCGGTGTGCGCGTTGTTCGCGAGGACGATCATCCGTGCGCGCGGTAGCTGCGACTGCAACAGCTCCGCCCATCGCGACGGCGTGACCGGATCGCGATCGCCGGTGAGGATCAGCACCGGCACGTCGATCGCGGGCACCGTTACGCGCGGCGCTCGTCCGGGTGCCCACGCCTGACAGGCCGCAATCTGGCGCCGCACGCGGTAGTCGCCGAGGAATGTGTTGGTTGTCGCTCGCCGAATTGCGGCGTCATCGATCCCGCGAATGTCTCCGGGACAGGAGATCGAAAGGAATGGGCCGATGTCGTCGTACCAGCCGTCGCGGTAGCGCAGCCAGTAGGTTCCGATCCAGCTCCAGTCGCCGGCGGCGGCCAGATGGAGCATCAGCGGAATGAGGCGCTGGCGCTCCGCCGAATACATCTGCGAACGAAGGAACTCGCCGAACGCGCCGCGCGTCATCGTGACGTGGTATTGGCCGGCAGTGAAGTGCGCAGGCTTCACATCAAGTGTGCCGAGGATTTTCGTCAGATCGCCGGCGATATCGGGGAACGAAGCCGCACATGCAGAGTCGGCGCGGCATTCGGCGATGATGCGATCGAGCACCGACTGCGCGTCGCGCGCGGTTTCCAACGGCATCGCATTTTGCGGCGGCAGCGGTCCCTCGAGCAGCAGCGAGTGGACCGATTTCGGATGCCGCTCCAGAAAGGTGAGCGCCGAGCGCGTCCCGTAGGAAATGCCAACGATATCGATCGAGTCGTATCCGAGCGCGCGGCGGAGAGCGTCGAGGTCATCAGTAAATTGCGGAGTGGTGTAGGCAGTCAAATCGCTGTGCTTCGCGATTTCCTGCCGGCAATCGCGGATGAACGGCAGCGGAAAGAGCTCGCCTTCGATCAGTTCGCGCCCATGTTTCTTTTGCGCGTCGGGACAGCGCAGCGGCGCGGAGCCGCCGGTGCCGCGCTGATCGACGAGGACGACGTCATGCCGGCGCATTTCGGCGCCGAAGATCTTGACCTCATCCTCCGCGCCCGGCGTCGTCGCGATGCCTGGTCCGCCGCTGAAAGGAAAGACCGCCGAATCGTTGTGCTCGCGCGCGGCGAACACGATCACTTTCAGCGGCAGCATGCGCGAGGAGCGCGGCGATTCGCTAACGTCGAACGTGCCGCAGCGCGCCGGTGTGCCGGCGATCGTGCACGGTGCGAGATGAAGCAAAGCGGCAAGCGAAGCAGCGAAAAGCGTAATCACAACGCGAACGTTAATGCATCTCGATGAGGCGCAGGCATCGCACGTTGCTAAAGCACAGACAAGGGTGTCTGTGCCACACCAGCGCTTGCCTGTAACACCAATGGGTTTACGGCAGGATGAATGTGGCACAGACACTCTTGTCTGTGCCGGTGCTCGGGACGGCTGCGGCAATCAACACCGCTGTAGGTTCAGTACCCGAGCGTCAGCGAGTCACCGCCCGATTCGACGACGACGTTGCCGCCATCCTGCAGTTTGCCGAAGAGGATGGCGTCGACGAGCGGTTCCTTGATCTTCGAGTGAATCAGCCGCGCCATCGGGCGCGCTCCGAAGGCGCGGTCGTAGCCGTTTTTCGCGAGCCAGGCGCGGGCAGGCTCGGTCAATTCGAGCGTCACGTTCTTTGCTCGGAGCTGCACGCGCAGTTCATCGATGAACTTGTCGACGACGCGTTCGGTCGTTTCGAACGACAGCGGATCGAAGGCGATCCAGGCGTCGAGGCGGTTGCGGAACTCGGGCGTGAACGTTCGCTCGATCGCGCCGCGGCCTTTGCCTTTGGCGCCGCTGTTGTTGCCGAATCCCATCGACGCGTCGCTCATCTCGCGCGCGCCGGCGTTCGTGGTCATGATCAGGATCACGTTGCGGAAGTCGGCCTTTTTGCCGTTGTTGTCGGTGAGTGTGGCGTGATCCATGACCTGCAGGAGGATCGAGAAGAGATTTGGATGCGCCTTCTCGATCTCGTCGAGCACGAGCACCGCGTACGGAGTTTTCGTGATGGCGTCGGTGAGCAGGCCGCCCTGATCGAAGCCGACGTAGCCGGGGGGCGCGCCGATGAGACGCGAGACCGTATGCGGCTCCATGTACTCCGACATATCGAAGCGGATGAATTCGACGCCGAGCGATAGTGCGAGTTGGCGGGCGAGCTCGGTCTTGCCGACGCCGGTCGGGCCGGAGAAGAGGAACGAGCCGACCGGCTTCTCCGGCGCGCCGAGTCCCGAGCGTGAAATCTTGATCGCGTTCACGACCTGGTCGACGGCGTGGTCCTGTCCGTAGATGGCGCGCTTCAGATCGGCATCCAGGCTTTGCAGCCGTTCCTTTTCGGAGATGGCGACGGTGCGCGGCGGGATCTTGGCCATGCGCGCCACGACGTATTCGACGTCGTCGATGCCAATGACCGAGGGCTCAGTCATTTCGGCGGTGCGGACGATGCGGGCGCGCGATCCCGCCTCGTCGAGCACGTCGATCGCCTTGTCGGGGAGGTGGCGGTCGTGCATGTATTTCGCGGAAAGCTCCGCGGCCAGTTTCAGCGCGTTGTCGGTGAACGACACGTTGTGATGCTTTTCGTAGTAGGACTTGAGTCCCTTCAGTATCTCGATCGTTTCATCGACGCTCGGCTCGCCGATTTCGATTTTCTGAAAGCGGCGGGCGAGGGCGCGGTCGCGTTCGAAGGAGGACTTGTACTCGGCGTATGTCGTCGATCCGATGCAGCGCAGCTTCCCCGAGGCGATGGCGGGTTTCAAAATATTCGAGGCGTCCATCGTGCCGCCGCTGACCGCGCCGGCGCCGACGATGGTGTGAATTTCGTCGATGAAGAGAATGGCATCGGGCTTCGCCAGCAGCGCTGTGACCACGGCTTTCAGACGCTGCTCGAACTCGCCGCGGTACTTCGTTCCCGCGAGGACGGCGCCCATGTCGAGCGACCAGACCACGGCATCCTTGAGCACGGCCGGAACTTCATTCTTCGTAATCTTCAGCGCCAGCCCCTCGGCGATCGCGGTCTTGCCGACGCCCGGCTCGCCGACGAACAGCGGGTTGTTCTTGCGCCGGCGGCAGAGGATCTGAACGGTCCGCTCCAGCTCCGGCGCGCGGCCGATGAGCGGATCGATGTCGCCCTTTTCGGCGCGGTCGTTGAGATTGACGGCGAACAGCTTGAGCGGATCGCCCGTCTGCTCGGCGGCGCCTTCTCCATCGCCGACGAACGCCGGATTCGGCGCCGGTGTGTCTTTGCTGATGCCGTGCGAGAGGTACTGCAGCACATCGAGCTTGTTCACGCCCTGGCTGCGAAGGAGGTAGACCGCCTGCGATCGCTCGGCCTGATAAATCGCCGCGAGCATCTGTCCGGTATCGACTTCCTTCTGTCCCGACGACTGCGCGTGAAGCTGCGCGTATTGGACGATGCGCTGCAGCATCGCCGTCAGCACGGGCTGGACTTCGGCATCGTCCGCGAGCTGTTCCAGCGTGCGGTTCATGAAGTCGTCGAGTTGCTTGCGCAGGATGTCGACGTCGCCGCCGCAGGCGCGGATGCATTCGCGCACGTCGCGGTCGTGGAGCAGCGCGTAGAGGAGATGTTCGAGCGTGACGTACTCGTGGCGGCGCTTCAGCGCTTCATTGAGGGCGAATTCGAAGGACTTCTGCAACTGGCGGGCGATCATGATTTGCGGGGAGTAGAACCACTGCCGAGGCGGGCGGATTTCGTCATGCTGGCTCCAGCGTGGCGAGGAGCGGAAACTCCTGCTCGCGAGCGAGGACGATGGTCTTTTCGACCTTCATCTCGGCCACTTCGAACGTGTAGATGCCGGCCACGCCGATGCCTTGCAGATGCACGTTCAGCATTACCTGGATGGCCTGTTCCTCGGGCATGTTGAAGACCGAGGCGAGCACCCAGACCACGAACTCCATGGTGGTGTAGTCGTCGTTGTGCAGGAGTACTTTGAAGAGCGTCGGCTCGTCGGTCTTTTCCTCGCTCTCTGCGACGGGCGCTTCGTCGAGCTCTGCGGATGGGAGCATTGCGGCACTTTATCGCACGCGGTTATAACCGTCCGCGCGCCTTCGCGCGCGACGACCTGCCAATCTCGCAGGAGACGTTAGATATCAATCACTCCCGGGTCGATCTCCACAGCGGCTTCGCCTCGCCGAAAGAGTCGCGCGGTTTTCTCGCCGAGGAGCGTGGTCATGTCGTTCTCGACTCGCAGGATTGATCCTTCGCGCAATCCCACGACCGGGCCGGCATTTTCCTCGAGGTACTCGCGGATCCGTTCTTCGCGCGTTTCGCCGCGGTGGGTCGACTGCGGATCGGGATCGACGTAGTGCGGGTTGATCTGGAAATCGACGAGGCCTAGCGAGGCGAACGACGGCGGCTCGACGATCGGCATGTCGTTCGTGGTCTGCATCGTCGGTGCGGCGATCACCGTTCCTGCGCTGGCGCCGAGGTAGGGCAGGCCGGCTCGGACGCGGTCGCGAATCGTGGCGAGGAGGTCGCGGTCGTAGAGCGTCTTGAGAAGGCGGAACGTGTTGCCGCCGCCGAGGAAGATCGCGTCGGCGCGATCGACTTCATCGATGCCGATCACGTCGAGATCCATCCGCCCAAGACGCTCGCGGACTTTCGTCGTATATGCATCGTGGTCGTGCGCGGCGAACGGCACGAAGGCCACCCGTCGCGCGTCGCCGAGGAAGGCGCGCATGGCGGATTCGGGATGATCGAGGTAGCCGTAGCCGTGCACGTTCGAGGAAGAGATCAGAAGAAGGCGCATGTTGTGCGGAGTCTATGATCGCCGCCTTCCTTTTTGCTGCCGTGACGATGACGAAGCCTGCGCCGCCGCCCGATCTGAAGACGCCACCGGCCGACGCACAGACGAGCGCGGACGGATTGGTGTCGAAGGTGCTCGAAGCCGGAATGGCGGGCGAGCATCCCGGCGACGCCGACTTCATTCACATCCGTTACGCGGTCTGGAAGGCGAGCGACGGCTCTGTCATCGACTACACGCGAACGGAAGTTCCGACATTCGTGGAGATGTACAAGCTCCTGCCGGGGATGCGCGAGATGTTCGCGTTGACGACACCAGGCCAGAAACTCCGCGCCTGGATCCCCGCATCCCTCGGCGGCGGCAAGATCAAGGAGGGTGACACCTTCGTCGTCGACGGCGAGTTGGTGGACATCGTCCATCCACCGACCACGCCGGCCGACGTGGCCGCGCCGCCCGCGGATGCGATCAAAACGCCGTCCGGACTCGCGTACAAAATCCTCCGTCCCGGAACGGGAACGATCCATCCGAAGTCGCGCGGCAAAGTGCTCGTCCACTACAGCGGCTGGTCGACGGACGGCCGGATGTTCGACAGCTCCATCGTGAAAGGCGAGCCGATGGAGATTTCGCTCGATGAGGTCATCCCGGGCTGGACGGAAGGCTTGCAGCTGATGACGGAAGGGGAGCAGGTCCGCTTCTGGATCCCGCAGAAGATCGCGTACAAAGGCCAAGCGGGGAGGCCGGCCGGGATGCTGGTGTTTGACGTGGAGCTGGTGAAAGTCCGCTGATGGTGCTCGACGTTCGTGACTCGGAATGGGAATCGGCTGCTGCCGCGCTCGCGGAGTGGTCGCGCACGCAATCCGAGCAGACGTCATGGGCATTCGAGGACGCGACCACGCTCGCCTTCGAGGAGCGATGGGATGACTTGTGGTGGCTGACCTTGCGCGCTCTCGATCTGATCGCGTTTGAGGAGCGCGCGGCCATCGCAGTGCTTGCGGCGGGATCTCTGGAGAACCTGGTGCGCTATGCCGCGGATGTGGTCGAGGAGCGCATCGTTGCCGAGATTCGCCGGGATCCGAAATTTCGCCGCGCGATGACTGGCGTGTGGGCTCGGAAAGAACGCGCCGACTTCTGGTCTAGGATTACACCGCTGCTGTCGGAGTATCCGACTGATCCGATCGATTGACGCTCACTCGCTCCCGATTACCCACTTCTCATAGGAATCGCCCGGCAGTTCGCGGATGAAGCGCGACGGCTCCATGAGGATATCCAGTCCGCCGCGATCGCGGGCCATGACTGGGAAAACGAGATACAGCTCCTGCTTGGCGCGCGTGACGGCGACGTAGAACAGGCGGCGTTCTTCTTCTTCGCCGGGGATCACGATTTCGTGGACTTCAGGGACGAGGGACGAGGGACGAGGGATTTCGGCCGGCAGCTCATCGATCGCGAGTTCCGCTTCTCCCTCGTCCCTCGTCCCTCGTCCCTGAACTAACGCGTCGGTAAGCTTGAACGCCTCGTGCAGTTCCTTCGGCTTCACGCGCACGATGCCGCCGGGGACGCGCAGCGCGCGCTGCGAGGGGAAGCGTCCGTCAGCGAGCCAGATCACGAAGACGATGCGCCACTCCAATCCCTTGGCCTGATGCACGGACGACAGCACGATCTTCTCGTCCTCGGGGCCGACCACCGCCACGTCCTCGCCAGCGATCGGATTGGCCAGCGCGACTTCGTCGAGGAATGCGTTCGTGTCGTCGTAGCGAAGCGCGTATTGCGACAACTGCTCGAGATCGTCGAGCCTCGCTTGCGAGTTCGCGAACTTTGCGCGTGCGTAGTCGGCGTAGCCGCGTTCGACGATCAGGCGGATCGACTCCGACGGATTGTGTTGCATCGATTCGCTGCTGATGATGCCGAGGAGGTCGCGAAGGTTTTTCAGGACGGGAGTGCGTGAGCGGCCGGTCGATGGCGCCGGTCCGGCGCTGTTCAGAAACGCATCCAGCGGATTCTGCGCCGTTCCGATCCTCGCCCACACCTCAGCCGCCGTCTTCTCGCCGACCTTCGGATACAACTTCATCACGCGTTTCCACGACAGCTCGTCGCGCGCGTTCGTGACGATCTTCAGATACGCGATGACGTCCTTGATGTGGGCCTGCTCGAAAAAGCGAATGCCCGATCGGATCTCGTACGGAATCAGCCGCCGTGACAACTCCATCTGCAGCTCCAGCGATTGGTAGTGCGAGCGATAGAGCACTGCGATATCAGCCAGCGATTCGCCTTCGTCGCGAAGTTCGAGGATGCGCTGGGCGATGAATGAGGCCTGCTCGAAAACATCATCGACGCCGACGACGGCGGGGTCGGGACCATCGCCGCGGACGGCCTGCAATTCCTTCCGAAACTGGAAGCGATTCTGCGCAATGGAGGCGTTGGCGAGGTTCAGGATTTGCCGCGTCGAGCGGTAGTTAATCTCCAGCTTGTAGATCTTCGCCTCGGGGAATCGCAGCGGAAAGGTGATGATGTTTTCGAACGACGCGCCGCGAAATGAGTAGATCGACTGCGCGTCGTCGCCGACCACCATCACGTTCCTTCGCACCTCAGCCATCTTGTCGACGACCTCGGACTGCAGTTTGTTCGTGTCCTGATATTCGTCGACGAGGATGTATCGATAGCGACGCTGCAGCGCCGCGCTGACGTCGGGATAGTCGTCGAGCAGCAGCTTCCAGTTCACGAGCAGGTCGTCGAAATCCATCGCGTTCGCTTCGCGCTTCCGCTCCTTGTAGCGGCGGAAAACGTTGATCATCTCGTCGCGATAAATCCCGAAATGGGGGTAGTTGTTTTCGAGGTGCAGCTCGAGCGGCGTGCGCGTGTTGATCAGGTAGGAGTAGATGTCGATGAGGACGTCGCCCTTCGGAAACCGCTTCTCCAGCGTCTTGATCCCGAGAGAGGAAATCGACGATTCCATCATCTCTTTGGAATCCTCGGAATCGAGAATCGTGAAGCTCGATCGATAGCCGATCGTCTCCGCATGCTGGCGCAGCAGCCGGTTGCCGATCGAATGAAACGTACCGCCCCAGATGCGCCGCGTGTCGATGGTGACGAGCTGCTCGACGCGGCTGAGCATCTCCCGCGCGGCTTTGTTCGTGAAGGTGAGGAGGAGGATGTCCGAGGGATCGACGCCGTCTTCGATGAGCCGCGAAACGCGATACGTCAGCGCCCGCGTTTTTCCGCTGCCCGCGCCGGCGATGACGAGCATCGGTCCCTCGCCGGCCATGACCACGTCGAGCTGTTCCTGATTGAGCTCGTCCTCGTAGCGGACGCGATACTGCTTCTGGGCTCTCGCGGGTTGTTTGAGCGTGTAACGACGGATCTTCTCGGCCACCGAGGAAGCGTAGCAGGTGAGCGAATCAGGGACGATCAGGCCAGAGCGGGAACGTTGCGTTCCTGCAGGAGGCGGAGATCGGTCTGCACCATCTCGCGGACGAGCTCGGGGAACGTGTAGGTCGGCTGCCATCCCAGGACGTCGCGCGCCTTGCTCGCGTCGCCGACGAGGAGGTCGACTTCGGCGGGACGGACGAAGCGCTCGTCGATCTTCACGTACTGCTGATAGTCGAGTCCCAACTCGTCGAAGGCGAGCTCGCAGAATTCGCGGACGGTGTGCGTCTCGCCGGTGGCCACGACGAAATCGTCCGGCTCGGGCTGTTGCAGGATCTGGTGAATGGCGCGGACGTAGTCGGCAGCGTGGCCCCAGTCGCGCTTCGCGTCGAGGTTGCCGAGGCGCAGTTCGTCGGCGCGGCCGAGCTTGATCCGGGCGGCGGTGCTGGTGATCTTGCGCGTCACGAATTCGAAGCCGCGCCGCGGACCTTCGTGATTGAAGAGGATGCCGCTGGCCGCGAACATGCCATATGCCTCGCGATAATTGCGCGTCAGCTCGAAGCCTGCCACCTTGCTGATTCCGTACGGGCTGCGCGGATGGAAACGGGTATCTTCCGTCTGCGGCACATCGCGCACTTTGCCGAACATCTCGCTCGACCCGGCGAAGTAGAAGCGGCATCCGGGGCGCAATTCGCGAAGCGCGGCCAGCATGTAGTGCGTGCCGTTGATGTTGGTGTTGAGCGTCGAAAAACCGTCGATGAAGCTCTCGGCCACGAAGCTCTGCGCCGCGAGGTGGTAGCACTCGTCGAATGCGTTGCGGCTGATCACGCTGAAGATGCTGGGATAACTCTCCAGACTGGCGGGATGCAGAATCAGCCGGTCCAGCAGATGGCCGATGCGGCCGAAGCGCGTATCGGGCGCTTCGAGCGCGACGCGCCGCACCAGCCCGTGCACCTCGTAGCCGAGGCCGAGAAGGTGCTCGGCGAGGTAGCTGCCGTCCTGTCCGGTGATGCCGGTGATGAGCGCTTTCTTCATTTTTCGAAGGGGGTCGATTATCCATCATCCTGCGTGTCACATGACACTTGTCATCCGCTACTGCTGACGATCCGCACGGGCCGTTCGCGCCGCTCGGCCTGATACTGCGCGCATGAAACGTTCGATCTTCGCCATCCTTCTTCTCGCCGCTCCTCTCGTTGCTCAACAAACGGCCATTACCAACGTGCGGCTCTTCGATGGGACGAAGGTAATCCCGCATGCGACTGTCGTGATCGACGGAACGCGCATCGTGGCCGCCGGCGCGAGTGTGGCCGTGCCGAAGGATGCGAAGGTCGTCGATGGCAATGGCAAGACGCTCCTCCCGGGTCTGATCGATTCGCACACGCATGTTTTTCCCGGCAGCCTGGAGCGCGCGCTGCGCTTTGGCGTGACGACGGAGCTGGACATGTTCACGTCGCTGCGTACGCTCGATCCGCTGCGCGCGGAGCAGGCTAAGGGGCCGGTGACCAATCGCGCGGATGTCTATTCGGCGGGAACGCTGGTCACGGTCGCGGGCGGACATGGCAGCGAGTACTTCCCGATTCCGACATTCAAGACCGGCGACGATCCGCAGGCGTTCGTCGATGCTCGGATCGCGGAAGGTTCGGACTACATCAAGCTGATCGTCGAGACGGGGGAGGCGTACGGGATGAATCTGCCGACGCTTTCGAAGGGCGATCTGACCGCGCTCATCGCCGCGGCGCACAAACGCGGCAAGATGGCGGTGGTTCACATCTCGACGCTGCACGGTGCGCGCGATGCCGTCGATGCGGGCGCCGACGCGCTCGTACACATTTTCGCGGACACAGTTCCGGACGCCGGTTTCGGCGCGTTCGTGGCCGCACATCACGCCTTCGTCGTGCCGACGCTGACGGTCAACGAGAGCACGACCGGCGTCGGCAGCGGCACGTCGCTGAACACCGACGCGCATCTCGCGCCGTATCTGACTGCCGATGAGATGACGAGTCTGAAGACGTCGTTCCCGAAGGCGAAGGGTCTCAGTCTCGATAACGCGAACGCGGCCGTTCGGCAGTTGAAAGCCGCGGGCGTTCCGATTCTGGCCGGCACCGATTCACCGAACCCCGGCACCGCGCACGGCGCGAGCATGCATCGCGAGCTGGAGCTGCTGGTGAAGTCGGGACTGACGCCCGTCGAAGCGCTGACCGCGGCGACGTCGCTGCCGGCGAAACACTTCAAGTTGAACGATCGCGGCCGCATCGCCGCCGGATTTCGCGCCGATCTGCTGCTCGTCGACGGCGATCCGACAACGGACATCCTGGCCACGCGCAACATCGCCGGCGTCTGGAAGAACGGCGCGATGCTCGATCGCAAGCCGGAGCCGAAGCGCGCTGCGGCCGCTCCGGTGATCTCGGTCGTTCCGAATATCGGCGACGGCATGATCAGCAACTTCGACTCCGGCGATACGAAACCGGCGTTCGGTACCGGCTGGGACGTCTCCACCGATTCAATCGCCGGCGGCAAATCCGAGGCGGCGATGAATGTCGTCGACGGTGGCGCGAACGGAACGCCGAAGTCGCTGCACATTCACGCCGATACGAAGCCCGGCTTCATGTTCCCGTGGGCCGGCGCGATGCTGATGCTCGGTGCGACGCCGATGCAGCCGGTCGATCTGTCGTCGAAGAGCGGCCTGTCGTTCTTCGCGAAGGGCGATACCGACATCCGCGTCATGCTCTTCGCAGCGAGCACCGGCCGCATCCCGCGTCAGACGACCGTCCACGCGGGCGCTGATTGGACGGCGATCGCCTTGCCGTGGACTGCGTTCAACACCGATGGCAAGGACGTGCAGATGTTGGTCTTCTGCGGTCCCGACAAAGGCGCGGTCGACTTTGCGATCGACGAGTTGAGGCTGAAGTGACCTTTAGCAGAGGTGTTCAACCACAGAGACACAGAGATCACAGAGGTCTCTGTGTCCTCTGTGCCTCTGTGGTGGAAAACTGAAAACACTAGACTATGACCATGACCCCCGAACGCGATTACGCCGGCTGGACGAAGTACATCTGGCTGATCTACGTCGTGCCGTTCGCTGCGTTTCCGATCGTTGCGAAAGCCAGCGCGGGAAGAATCGCCCTGACGTGGTTTGCGACGGCGGTCTTCACCGTCATTTATCTGGCCGGGTATCGCGTCCGCGGCCGGCGATTGCTCTGGATCATCGCCGCCATCACCGCCCTCGGCGTCGCCTTCATGCCGGTCAACTACGGCGCTGGCGCGTTCTTCATCTTCGCGGCGTCGTTCGCGGGAAACACCGGCGGCGTGCGCAAGGCCTTCTCCATCATCGGCGTGGTGCTGCTCGTGCTGCTCGTCGATGTGCTGGTGATCGGACTCAGTCCGCTGATCTGGTGGTGGGCGGCGTTCTTCACCGTCGTCATCGGCGCGGTGAACGCGCACTTCGCGCAGGCGGGCCGCGCCAACAAGCGTCTGGCGATGGCGCAGGAAGAGATCGAGCATCTGGCGAAAGTCGCCGAGCGCGAACGGATCGCGCGCGATCTTCACGACGTTCTCGGCCACACGCTTTCGCTGATCATCCTGAAGTCGGAGCTGGCTTCGAAACTGGCCGACCGTGATCCGCAACGCGCGCGCGAGGAGATCCGCGACGTCGAACGGATTTCGCGCGAGGCATTGTCCGAAGTCCGCCAGGCCGTGCGCGGCTATCGCGCCGGATTGCAGCAGGAGCTCGATGGTGCCACGGCCATGCTGCGCGCCGCGTCCATCGAGCTGGCCACGGAGTTCGAGCCGGTGCCGCTCGCCGCGGGACAGGAAGCGATCCTGGCGCTGGCATTGCGCGAAGCGGTGACGAATGTGGTCCGCCATTCGGACGCGTCGCATTGCACGATCGCGCTCCAACGAGACGGCGACGAGATCCGCCTCACCATTTCGGACGACGGCCGCGGCGGCGGACGCGAAGATGGCGCCGGCATCTCCGGCATGCGCGAGCGCATCGCGGTCCTCGGCGGCTCCGTGGCGCGCGACGGTTCGCACGGCACGACGCTCATGATCACGTTGCCGCTCGCGAGCGGACTCCAATCGATGAGCGCGATCGAGCGCTCGGCATGATCCGCGTCGTCATCGCCGAGGATCAGGCCATGGTTCTCGGTGCGCTGTCCGCGCTACTGGAAATCGAGTCCGACATCGAAGTCGTGGCGCGTGCCCGCAGCGGCGACGAAGCGCTCGACCTCGTTCGCACGCATCGTCCCGACGTTCTGCTGACCGACATCGAGATGCCGTCAAAGACCGGCCTCGAAGTCGCGCAACTCGTTCGCGACGAACACCTGCCGACGCGCGTGGTGATCCTGACCACCTTCGCCCGCGGCGGCTATCTTCGACGCGCGCTCGAAGCAGGCGCCTCGGGATATCTGCTCAAGGATTCGCCGGCGGAACAACTCGCGAATGCAATCCGCCGCGTGCACGCAGGCGGGCGTGCCGTCGATCCGGAATTGGCGGCCGAGGCGTGGAGCGAGCCGGATCCGCTGACCGATCGCGAGCGGCAGGTACTGCGGCTGGCCGGCGAGGGGCAGGCCACGGGCGACATCGCCGAGTCGCTGCATCTGTCCGAGGGGACGGTGCGCAATTACCTGTCCGAGGCAATCAGCAAGCTCGGCGCGCAGAACCGCGTCGAAGCGGCGCGCATCGCGAGAGAAAAAGGGTGGCTGTAACGACCGGAACGCTGGCGTCACGCCGGCTGGCCCGGCGGCGTCTCGCCGCCGAACCACCAAGCACTCCACATTGCTGATAACCGCGACACTTGCGCGAGCCTCCCATTCGGCGGCGAGGACGCCGCCGAGCCAGCCGGCGTGACGCCAGCGCTCCATGTCCGCTCCTCCAACACTTTCGCAACGAAGGACCCGATTCGCGGCGTCCAGAAATCCTGTCTCCTGTTTTTGCATTCCAATGCAGGTTGTACGGAGGTTTCATGAAACGAATCGCTCTCGCACTTGCAATCATCGCCGCGGCTGGATGCTCGTCATCGCCGCAGCAGAAGACCCAGCCGACGCCGCAGCCGGCGTCGTATCAACCGTCATACGCCTACGACATGGGCTCATCGCCGGTCGGCGTCATCCCCGCGGCGCTGCTGCGCGACGCGACGCGCAACAAGGATGTCGAGGTTTCGATCGAGTATCCGACGCGCGGCACCGGCCCCTTTCCGGTCATCATCTTCTCGCCGGGATACGGCGGATCGAGCCACACCTATGAAGCGCTGATCTCATACTGGACGAGTTACGGCTACGTCTGCATCCGCCCGATGCACGCCGACTCCGGCGCGCTGCGCGACACGATGAACGACCTGTTGCAGATGAAGCCGCAGGATTCGCGGCCGGGCCATCGCGATCGCACGCAGCCGAATCCCGACAAAGTCGCGCGCACGCGGCCGAATGTGGCTGAGGCGATCTGGGACAAGGAGCGTGAGCCGCAGTGGCGCGACCGCGTCCGCGACATCACGGTCATCCTCGATTCGCTCGACGATCTGGAAAAGAACTATCCCGAACTGGCCGGCAAGATGGACCACACGCGCATCGGCGTCGGCGGCCATTCGTACGGCGCGTTCACGGCGATGCTCGCCGGCGGCGCGAAGACGTTCAGCAATCCGCAGGTCTCGGGCGGCGATCCGCGCGTGAAAGCAGTCGTGGCGATGTCGCCACAGGGCGTGGCCACGAATCGCGGTCTGACCGCGGAATCGTGGCGCGACGTTCACGTCCCGGTGTTGTTCATGACCGGCACGCGCGACTACGGCGCGAACGAGACGGAGAGTCCCGACTGGCGCCGCAGCGCGTATGAGAATTCGCCCGCGGGCGACAAGTACTTCGTCCTGATCCGCAACGCCGGCCACATGACCTTCACCGGCCTCGCCGCGGGGTTGGGCGATCAGCAGCGGCGCGACGCGTCGCGCGACAACCCGATGATCGATCCGCGCACCGGACAGGTGATGAACAGCGTCCCGCCTGAGAGCAACAACCGAAACGGTATGGTCAACGACCGTGGCACGTTCGGCTCAATTCGCTCGATCTCGCTGATGTTCTGGGACGCGTACCTGAAGAACAAATCCGACGCAAAAGCGCTCCTCGATCCGACGAAGTACGCGGGAAGCGTGGAGTTGTCGCGGAAGTAGTGGAAACGTAGCGCCGGCGGCCCGCCGGCAGTGCTCGAACGAGACCTGCCAGCGAGCCGCTGGCGGTACAGCCGACGAGCCGTCGGCGCTACTATTCGCTCCAAGCACTACTCCAATTTCGCGGTTAGAATCCCCTCCCTTCCTTATGTCTGAAGAAGTCACCTCCCTCCGCACCGCGTGGACGACCACGTCGCTCGAGGAAACGAAGCTGCTGCGGAAACTCACCGAGCAGCGTTTCGAGAGCGACCAGTTGCGCCTTCTCGGCAGCGCCGTGCGCGTGGCGGGGCAGGGGATCGCCATCATGACGCCGGCGGTCGAAGCGCTCGGACCGCGCATCGCCTTCGTCAACGACGGCTTCTGCGCGATTTACGGACGGCCGCGCGAGGAGATCATCGGCGAGACACCGGTCACGTTCGGGATCGTCGAGCGCCATCAGGCCATCTTCCATTCGCTGCTGCAGCACGTCTTCGCGCGGCAGCCATTTGCCGCCGAGGCCACAGCGCAACGGAAGGATGGGCGCGAGTTCGAGCTCGACATGCAGCTCGTGCCGGTCGAGGACGGCGGCCAGCTCACGCATTGGGTCGCATTTCTGCGCGATGTCACCGACAGCCGCAACGAGATCGTGGCGCTGAAGCATCAGGCCATGCACGACGGCCTTACCGATCTTCCGAATCGGATGATGCTGTTCGATCGTCTTGCCGAGGCGCTCGAAGCGGCGCGTAGCGACGGGCGCTTGATCGCGCTGCTGCTGATGGACCTCGATCGCTTCAAAGAGGTCAACGACACCTTCGGTCATCACTTCGGCGACGTGCTCCTCAAACAGGTCGCCTTCCGCCTTCGCAATCAACTGCACGTCGACGACACTGTAGCCCGCCTCGGCGGCGATGAATTCGCGGTCGTGCTGACCTCGGCGCTCGATGCGAACGCAGTGGCGATGACCGCGCGGCGCATCCTCAATTCGCTGCAGCAACCGTTCGTCGTCGAAGGGCAGGTGCTGGAAGTCGGCGCGTCGATCGGCATCGCGCTCTATCCACAGCACGGCAGCGACGCGCGCACGCTCATGCGCCGCGCCGACGTGGCGATGTACGCGACGAAGCAATCCAACGCCGGATTCACGTTCCACGAGCGCGACGAGCAGGAATCGCGCGTGCCCGATCAGCTCTCGCTCGTCGTCGAAATGCGCACCGCCATCGAGCGCAACGAGTTCGAGCTTTACTACCAGCCGAAACGCCACCTGCACAGCGGCCTGATCACGCGTGTCGAAGTGCTGGTCCGCTGGAACCATCCGCGTCGCGGCCTGCTCATGCCGGCCAGCTTCGTTCCGATCGCGGAACGGACAGGACTCATCAAGCCGATGACGGACTGGATTCTCGACAAGGCGTTGCAGCAATGTCGCGAATGGCAGGACGCCGGCGCGCCGATCCACGTCGCCGTCAACGTCTCCGCCAAAAGTCTGCTCGAGGAAACGCTGCCGTCGAAAGTGCAGACGTTGCTAGACAAGTGGAACATCGATCCGCGCTTCCTCAAGATCGAGATCACGGAGAGCAGCATCATGGCCGACCCGGCGCACGCACTGGCGATCATGTCGATGCTGCAGTCGATGGGCGTGCGGCTGTCGGTCGACGATTTCGGCACCGGCTATTCGTCGCTGACGCATCTGCGCGAGCTGCCGATCGACGAGATCAAAATCGATAAGGCGTTCGTGCTGGGAATGCTCACCAGCGACGCCGATACAGCCATCGTCCGCACCGTCATCGACCTCGCGCACAACCTCGGCAAGCAGGTTTGCGCCGAGGGCGTCGAGGATGCCGAGACGTTGCGGCGCCTGGAGGAGATGGGCTGCGACCTCGCGCAGGGCTACTTCATCAGCCGCGCCGTGCCCGCCGCCGCGCTGATGGCGTGGCTGACCGAGAACTCCTGGGGTCTCAAGAAAACGTAGCCAGGATGGGCGGATCGCCGTCACGTTCAACGACGCGCAACGCTGCTTCGATTACCGCGCGCTGCGCCGCCGCGTCGTTCGGTAGTCCAAGCGGGTAGCCGTGGCGGAACGGAACGAACAACGCTCGCGGCGGCCGCACCTTTTCCGCGACTTCGCGCAGCAGGACGATGCATACGGTCGTGATTCCGCGCCGTTCCAGTTCGGCGGCGATCAGACCGACCGCCTGATTGCACATCGGTCAGACGGGAACGAGCAAGGCGAGGTCAACGCCATTCGCGACCAGCAACTCCGCCGCCGCGGGCGCCGAATCGCGAATGAGGCGTCCCGGCGCGGTGATCGATCCCATGAAGGAGAGGTGGCGTTCGTTGACGCGTCCAATCCGTCCGTCGCGCTCCATCTCGTGCAACCGGTCGAGCGGAAAGGCGAGGTTCGGATCCTCGCGAATTCCGGAGTGATCGAACGTCTGGCTGCGATGCGTATCAATTAATGATGAAACGTCCGCCTCGGCCGGAATGACGCGAAAGCTGCTGTCGCCGCCTTTGACGTGATCATCGAACGGCTCCTGATTCGGCATGACCAACCCGGCCGTCGTAACGACCGCCACATTCGCCTCGGCCATCGGCTTCCGCAGCGGAGCCCACGGAATCGGATCGATCCGCCGCCACCGATACGTTTTCAAAAACGCGCGGACGACGAAGGAGAACTCGGAGAGGTCGCCCATTTCGCGAGTGTATGTGAAGCAGGGATGAGGGGTGACGCGCCTTGGTCGCAGACGAATTCAGCGTTGCGCGCGGAGGCGCGCTTGACAACACAGCCCCGCGCACGGCGCGGGGTAAAACGAACGTGTCCGAAGTCGTGGCCGCGGAGG
>DASYJY010000056.1:0-58965 GCA_035995985.1 Thermoanaerobaculia bacterium
AGGAACGCGTGTGGGGCCGATCTCAGGCCAGGACTTCAGGACCTTCACTCTCACCGGCAACGCGTTGACTCTCACCGGGCCCGTAACCGGCATGTACTTTACGGCGTGGAATGTCGACCTGAAGTTGGAAACGGATGTCACGTTGCGGGGCTCCGATTTTCATGGTGCGCTCGACCTGAATGGCCACAACCTGACGTTGCTAGGGCTAAGGACGCACCCTCCGACGTCCATCGACGGGACAATTGTCGGTACAGGCACGCTGACGATTGAAGGCGGGGATTCGATCATCACCAAGCCGAGCAGTTTCAGTGGCACGGTATACGTGCAAAACACCTGCGAGCTTGACGGGTCCATGCCGGACGCGAACTTCGTTCTACTCCCTGAGGGCAATGGTGAGTGGGGAGGTGCTCGATTTTGGCGCGTTTCCGCCGAGCGGCTCTGATCCGTCGAATGATCTTCCTCCCGGGTTTGTGGTGGGCGGCCTTACGCTGAATGGTTATGAGCTGTACGGCAATCCGATCACGCTCATGGGCAACGTGACGTCAGGCTCGCTCAGCGGGCGAGTCTATATGCCGGTGACCCTTGGCGCGCCCGTGCATATTCGCGCCGGCGGTTTCGGTAGGATCGACATGAACGGACAGACTGCGACCTTCGACGGACTGACGGACATTTTTGAGCTGAACGGCAGTGGCTCGATTCCGCCAGCTTCTTTGGAAGTGTTCGGCGGTACATTTTCCGGAACATTAAGCGGCACGCTGGTCCTTGGGGATTTGCCGAACGCGAATGTGGCTGGTGTTACCCATCTCAGCGGTACAACTGACCACATACAACTCGGCGGCATTGTGATCGACGCGGGCGGAACGATCGATCCCGGACCGATCACCCTTCCAACGACCTATATCGGCACGATCTCGGCCTCATCGTTGTCGCTGGCGGGGACATACGATTGTGATTTCGACGGATATTATCTTGATAGCGACGGAAATCACTTCGATCAAATCATCGTCAAAGGTCCCGTGTTGCTGAGGGGCGGCCTGTTAAATGTGGTGGTACGCAACGCTGGGCAGACTATGCCGTCCTTCACGATTATCGACAACCGCGGTTTCGCTCCGGTGACCGGCAGCTTCAGCGGACTACCGGAAGGAGCGCCAGTTCAGGTGGGTAGTTCGATATTCACGATCACGTATCGGGGCGGCGACGGAAACGACGTCGTTCTACTTTCGGAGGCGCCGCCGACGATCGCTTTGTCGCAGACCTCTACGGAGACGGTATTCGGCGAACTCTTCACGATCAGGGCGAGCGTGTCGGGATCGGGAAACGCCGTTACGTTCGCCGACGGTCTCTTATCGCTCGGTAGCTTCACTCCGGGCCGCGGCATTGCAACCGTGGACGTTTCGGACCTCGGCGTTGGCAGCCACTCAATCACCGCCGCCTTCAGCACGGTGTTGGCGACGACGACGCACACCGTGCAACTGGGTACTACCGCGCTCTCGGTCTCGAGCAGCATCGGCGGCGCGGGACAGGTCGCGGTTGTAACGGTGAGCGTTCTTCCCGTAGCGCCAGCGGCTGGTGTTCCAACCGGCCGCGTCACCATCAATATCGATGGCGACGGGCTCCATACGTCTCCACTCACGGGCGGCACGGCAACGATCTCGACGGTCGTACTTTCTCCCGGCAGGCACGTGATCAATGTTTTCTACGCGGGCGACTCAAATTTCAAGGCGGCAAACGCGTTCTCCGAGGTCGTCGTCGCGCCGCTGCGCGCGCGGAGCGTTCGTCACTGACTCCAATCCGATCAACGCAACGATCGATGCGGCTTCCGCGATCGTCGTCATCGCCAACGATGATCAGGTACCGCCGAGGCATCGCCCGTCGAGACACTAGTGGCACCGCCGCCTTCCGGCGGCGGTTGTCAGCTACAATCGCGTCGCGGTCCTTCCGTTTCAATCAGTGAAACATCATCAGCCCGGATGCCCGAGGCTTCGCTCATGGTCTATAAACGCGCACTCTTCCAGATTGCAGTCTGTTGTTTCATCGCTGCTCCGCTTTTCGCGATCACGCGTTCGTGGAGCGGGGCGGCAAGCGCGAATTGGTCGAATCCCGCGAACTGGTCTCCGGCCGGCACACCTGCGGCTGTCGATTCGCTCATCTTTCCGGCGGCCGCGCTTAACAGGGCAATGATCAACGATCTGCCGGCGGGGACGAACGTCGGTGCGATGACGTTCAATGACAACTACACGCTCTCAGGGAATGTGTTGACGCTGAGCGGAGACCTCTCCTTCCTGAGGGATGCAAACGGTGTCGCAATCGTGGAGATCGTCTTCAATACGGATCTCAAGCTGGCGACTGCAGTGACGTTCGGATCCGCCAAAAATAACTACAACGGCGCGATCGACGTCAATGGGCAGACGTTGACCGTCGACGAAAGCCACACGTCTAATGAGACGGCATCGCTCAATGGCCCTCTTAACGGAGGCGGCACAGTCACGATCACCGGACAGGGCGCCTATATCAACGGCACGGGCACCTTCAACGGAACCATCACCGGACCGATGAGTGTATCGGGATCGCTCCCGAATGCGACCGTGAACGGGCGGCTGTCAGGAGCAGGGACGGTCGGCAACGCCACGGTCACTGCGCCGTTTTCTCCCGGCAACGAATCGCCATGGAAGACGTTCGGGTTTGACAATCAGCCGGGAGTGCTCCACACGAAGTCGCTCGTGCTCAACGCAGGCGCCAGGTTCGACCTCGTGCCGGCAGGAGGATCGGATCAGGTGCAGACGGCGGGGACAGTGGCGATCGGCGGCTCGCTGACGATCGACATTCTGAGCGGCGGGCCTGCTGCAGGTCAGACGTTTGTGATCATCGACAACGACGGAACGGACGCCGTGACCGGCACCTTCACTGGTTTACCCGAAGGCGCAACCGTCGCCGGCGGAATCGCCAACTTCGCCATCTCGTATCATGGCGGCGACGGCAATGACGTCGTTCTGACCGCGCTGTCGACGCAAAAGACATGGACGAGTTTCGCGAACACGGTCTGGTCGAACCCGCAGAACTGGAATCCTCAAGCGGTGCCGAGCGCTGGCGAGCCGCTGCTGTTTCCGGCGGGCGTTTTTCCGATCCTGACGAACGATCTTCCGGCCGGCACGCTCGTCGGAGCGATGACGTTCAACGGCAATTACACGCTTTCAGGCAACCCGCTGACGCTCAACGGCGATCTGTCGTTTCTGAAGGTGAACGGCTCACCCGCGGTGTACGTCACGATTAATTCGGACCTGAAGCTGGCCACCGCCGTGACATTCGGATCGGCTCCGAACAGTTACAACGGTGCGATCGACGTCAATGGGCAGACGTTGACTGTCGACGAAAGCAGCACGGTCAACGACACGGCCTCGCTCAATGGCCCGCTGAACGGAAGCGGCACAATCTTGATCACCGGACAGGGCGCTTACATCAAGGGCACGGGGACCTTCAGCGGGACAATCACCGGATCGATGAACGTCTCGGGATCGATTCCGAATGCGACGGTAAACGGGTCGATATCAGGAGTGGGGACGGTCGGCAATGCGACGGCGACGACGCCGTTCTCCCCGGGAAACGAATCGCCGTGGAAAACATTCGGTTTTGATATCGCTGCGGGAGTGCTGCACACGAAGTCGCTGGTGCTCAACGCAGGTGCCAGGTTCGACCTGGTGCCGGGAGGGACTTCGGATCAGGTGCAGGCGGCGGGGACGATCACGATCGGCGGTTCTCTCATCGTCGACATTCTGAGCGGCGCAGCAGCGACCGGACAGACCTTTACCATCATTGACAACGACGGGGCCGATCCGGTCAGCGGCGCCTTCGCCGGCCTGCCGGAAGGAGCAACTCTCGCCGCCGGGACAACCACATTCGGGATCTCCTATCACGGCGGCGACGGCAACGACGTCGTTCTGACCGCACTTTCGGGGCAGAAGGCATGGACGGGTGCTGTAAGCAGCCTCTGGTCGGACTCGCGCAACTGGAGTCCGCAAGCCGTACCACTCTCCGGCGAGCCGGTGCTGTTTCCGGCGGGAGCAGTCCGGCTGACCGTGACGAACGATCTTCCGGCGGGGACGACAGTCGGAGCGATGATCTTCAACGACAACTACACACTGTCGGGGAATGGGTTGACGCTGAATGGAAATCTCGCGTTTCGGAAGGATGCGAACGGATACGCAAACGTACAGGTGACGTTCAACGCGGACCTGAAGCTCGCCGCTGCGGTGACGTTCGGATCGGCACCGAACAACTACAACGGTGTCATCGACGTCAATGGGCAGACGTTGAGGGTCGACGAAAGCAGCACGCTCAACGACACGGCATCGTTCAACGGCCCGCTGAACGGAACCGGCACAATCACGATCACAGGACAGGGCGCCTACATCAAGGGCGCCGGCACGTTCAGCGGAACGATCACCGGACCGATGAACGTATCGGGTTCGATTCCGAATGCGACGGTAAACGGGCGGTTGTCAGGAGTGGGGACGGTCGGGAACGCGACGTCGTCGTCACCGTTCTCTCCCGGAAACGAATCGCCGTGGAAGACATTCGGGTTTGATAACGCCTCAGGAGTGATGCACACGAAGTCGCTCGTGCTCAACAGTGGCGCAAGGTTCGATCTCGCACCGGGTGCGATATCGGATCAAGTGCAGGTGACAGGGACGGTGACCGTAGGCGGCGCGCTGACGCTCGATATTCTGAGTGGCGCGCTGGCCGTTGGACAGAGCTTCACCCTCATCGACAACGACGGCGCGGATCCGGTCAGCGGCACATTCACCGGCATGCCGGAGCGGACGACGTTCTCCCTCGGTGGCCAGGTGACGCGCATCAGCTATCAGGGCGGCGACGGCAACGATGTCGTCCTCTCCGTTCTCGCCGACACCAGCAGCGTTCTCACTCAAAGCGCCGGCGACACCAAAGTCGGCGAGCCATGGACGCTGACCAATACCGTGAGTTGTGCGGCCGGTGTGCCGACGGGCAGCGTCTCATTCGCCGCCGATGGAGTCGCGCTCGGCACCGCCGCAGTCGTAAACGGCGTGGCATCGCTCACGATCGCGCCGGCCAGCGTCGGCACACACCACGTCATCGCCACCTTCCTCGGCACGGGCGTCTTCGCTGACAGTGTGTCCGCCGTCGTTTCGCATGTTGTCTCTCCGGGCCAGACGAGCACCGCACTCACCGCCGATCCTCAGAGCAGTGTGTTCGGGCAAGCGGTGCACTTCACTGCGACGGTCAGTGCCGTCGCTCCCGCGGCCGGCCAGCCGGACGGAAATGTCACGTTCATGGCCGACGGCAGCTCGATCGGGACCGTGGCGGTCATGAACGGCGTGGCCACGGTGGCGGTAGCGAACCTCTCGGTCGGGACCCACTCCATTGTCTCCACATTCGCCGGCACCGCCAATTTCCTCAGCTCCGTTTCCACCACGATCGCGTATGTCACCGCGAAAGGTACGACGAAGATCGATCTCGCTGCCGATCACCCGACCAGTGTTTTCGGACAAGCGGTGCACTTCACGGCGACGGTCAGCGTCATCGCTCCCGCCGCCGGCCAGCCGGGCGGCAATGTGACATTCCTCGCCGACGGCAGCGCAATCGGCACGGTACCGGTCCTGAATGGAACCGCCACCTTTGAAACCACGTCACTACACGCCGGATCGAGGTCGATTACAGCGACCTATAACGGCGACGCGAATTTCAATGCGAGCGCTGCGACAGCATTGCAGCAGTCGATTGCCAAGGCCGTGACTCGCGTTGATGCGAGCCCGCACAGTGTTCTCATCGGCGCTTCGCCTTCCATCAACGTATCCGTGAGCGTTCCGGCACGATCCGACCTCGTTCCTTCCGGAAGTGTCACCGTCAGCAGAGCCGGCGTAGTCCTCGGTGCTTCGCCGCTCGCGCATGGAGCCGTCAGTTTCACGCTTGCGCCGCTCCCGGCAGGCGATCACTCATTGCTCGTCGCCTACAGCGGCGATTCTGATTTCGAAGCGAGCAGCGCAACCGTCGTTCAGACCGTGTCACTACCGACGATCTCTTGCATCGGCACACACGTCCTCGAAGGCAATCACGGTGTCACGACGGCGACGGTCGTCGTCACACTCTCGGCCCCAGTTCCGGTGACTGTTCGTGTCTCCTTTTCCACCGTAGCCGGCAGTGCGAAGGAGGGAGAGGACTTCGAGAAAGCCAGCGGCGTCGTCGAGTTCGCGCCCGGCGAAGTCACGCGCTCCATCGAGCTCCACATCCTCGGCGACACGTCGCTGGAACCTGCGGAGGCGTTCTCTGTCCTGCTCTTCGACGCGTTCAACGCCACGATCGAGACGCCATCCGCGGCGATCGTCATCGTCGATGATGACCATGTGCCGCCGCGGCATCGCGCCTCGCGGCCCTGACAACCGCTTGTCGAAAAACCTGCCTAGGTATAATCCGCCCCCCTTATGACCACTGTTCGTATCAAGGAACTACCTCATCACGTCGGCGAAAAAGTCACCATCAACGGGTGGCTGTACAACAAGCGCACCTCGGGGAAGTTGCAGTTTCCGATCGTTCGCGATGGCAGCGGCTATCTGCAGTGCGTCGTCTTCAAGAAGGAAGTGACCGAAGAGACGTGGGCGGCGGCGGATGCGGCGACGCAGGAGTCATCGGTGCGCGTCACTGGAACCGTTCGCGAAGAGGCACGCGCCCCCGGCGGCGTCGAGCTCGGCGTCGAGGCGTTCGAGATCCTCGGAACCGCCGCGGAGTATCCGATCTCGCCGAAGGAGCACGGCACCGACTTTTTGATGAACCACCGCCATCTCTGGCTGCGGTCATCGAAGCAGCACGCCGTTCTGCGCATCCGCAACGAGGTCGAGAAAGGAATCCGCGACTTTTTCTACGATCGCGATTTCGTTCTCATCGACTCGCCCATCCTCACCGCGAATGCGGCCGAGGGGACGTCGACGTTGTTCGAGACCGACTACTTCGGCGAGAAGGCGTACCTCTCGCAGTCCGGTCAGCTTTATCTCGAGCCCGCCGCCGCGGCGTTTGGAAAGGTCTACTGTTTCGGGCCGACGTTCCGCGCGGAAAAATCGAAGACGCGCAGACATCTCATGGAGTTCTGGATGGTCGAACCCGAGGTTGCGTTCCTCGAGTTCGAAGGATTGCAGTCCCTGGCGGAGGAGTTCGTCGCGTATCTCGTCGCGCGTGCGTTGGAGCGTTGCCAGGAAGAGTTGAAGACGCTCGAGCGCGATCAGTCCAAGCTCGAAAACGTCAAACTCCCGTTCCCTCGGATCACGTATCGCGAAGCCATCGACCTTCTCGCATCGAAAGGGATGGAAGCGAAATTCGGCGACGACCTCGGCGGTGACGAAGAGACCGTCATTGCGAATTCGTTCGATCGTCCCGTGATGATCAGCCGCTATCCGACCGACATCAAAGCCTTCTACATGCAGCCCGATCCGAACGATCCCTCGGTCGTCCTCGGCCTCGACATGATCGCGCCCGAAGGCTACGGCGAAATCATCGGCGGCTCGCAGCGCATCCACGATCACGACCTGCTGCTCGAACGCATCAAGCTGCACAACCTGCCGGTGGAGAAGTTTCAGTGGTACCTCGACGTGCGCAAGTACGGCACCTTCCCGCACTCCGGCTTCGGCATGGGCATTGAACGTTGCGTGGCCTGGATCAGCGGCGTGCCGCATCTCCGCGAGACGATCCCGTATCCGCGAATGCTGAACCGGATTTATCCGTGACCGAGCAGGCCGTCATCCCGATTCAACTACCGGTGCTGCGAATCATCCCGCTCGGCGGCCTCGGCGAGATCGGGATGAATCTCATGGTCTACGAATACGGCGACGCCGCCATCGTCGTCGACTGCGGGATGATGTTTCCCGATGCCACGACGCTCGGCGTCGACGTCATCGTGCCGGACATGTCGTACCTCTTCGACCGGCCGGAGCGGGTCAAGGCCGTCTTTCTCACGCACGGCCACGAGGATCACATCGGCGCCGTTCCGTTTCTGGTCGAGCGGCTGAGCGTTCCGGTTTACGGCATGCCACTCACCCTCGGCTTCGTGCGCGACAAGCTCGAAGAGTTCGCAATCGGCGACGTCGAGCTCCGCGCGTTCATGCCGCGCGACGTCATCGAGGTCGGCCCGTTCCGCGTCGAAGCGATTCAGGTCACGCACTCGATCGTCGACGCGATCGGACTGGCGATTCGCACGCCGGCCGGAACGCTCATTCACACCGGCGACTTCAAGATCGATCACACGCCGGTCGACGGCAAGCGCACCGATCTTGCGCGGTTCGCGGCGTACGGCGAAGAGGGCGTGCTCGCATTGATGTCCGATTCGACGAATGCGCTCGTGCCCGGCCACGGCGCCTCGGAGAAAAGCGTCGGACGCGGGCTCGGAAACATCTTCGCGAACGCGACTGGCCGCATCATCGTCACCACGTTCGCGTCGCACATTCATCGCGTGCAACAGATTGTCGACGCCGCGCGCAAATACAAACGAAAGGTCTTTCTCATCGGCCGCTCGCTCGTCGACAACGCCGAAACCGCCGAGCGCCTCGGCTACCTGCGCATCGCGCGCGAGCAACGGCCCGGCGCGAATGCGAAACCGTCCGACTACGCGGATGACGAAGTGGTGATCCTCACCACCGGCACGCAGGGCGAGCCGCGGTCGGCGCTGTCGCGCATGGCCGTCGGCGAGCACAAACAGGTCGAGGTGCAGAAAGGCGATGTCGTCGTCATCTCCGCGCGCGTGATTCCCGGAAACGAACGTGCTGTCTCGCACGTCATCGATAACCTCTATCGCCGCGGTGCCGAGGTGTTGAACTGGGAGAATTCGGACGTGCATGTGTCGGGGCACGCGTGCGAGGAAGAGCTGAAGCTGATGCTCAACGTCACGCGCCCGAAGTTTTTCATCCCCATTCACGGCACGTTGCGCCACCTCATCCATCACGCGCGGCTGGCGAAGCTCGTCGGCGTGCCGCACGGCGTCGTGATCACGAACGGGCAGGTGGCGTCGATCGAAAACAACGAGATCGCCGTCCTCCCCGAGCGCGTCGCGCACGGCAAAGTGTTCATCGATGGCGAGGCGGAGGAAGTGCCGGAGATCGTCGTTCGCGACCGCCAGCATCTCGCCGAGGATGGGTTCGTGATCGTTGTCGTCGCGATCGATTCAAGCGGATACGTAGGACGCGAGCCGGAGATCATCACGCGCGGTTTATTGCACGTTGATGAGAGTCAGGACATTCTGGCCGACGTCCGCGCACAACTCGTGCAGATGCTGCACGCGAGCCGGCCCGATGAACTGCTCGACCACGACGTTGCTCAGGAAAAAATGCGCGCGCTGCTCAAGCGCTACTTCCGCAAAGAGATGGGTCGCCGTCCGATGATTCTGCCGGTGATCTGGGAGATGTAAAACATTCATGACCATCATCGAAGCCATCGTCCTCGGCCTGGTGCAGGGCCTGACTGAATTCATCCCCGTCAGCTCCACCGCGCATCTCCTGATCGTTCCGCAGATCCTCGGCTGGGGCGATCCCGGCGCGGCGGTGTCGGCGGTCATTCAGTTCGGAACACTGCTCGCGGCGATCATCTATTTCTTTCGCGACATCGTTCGACTCATCGCCGGCTTCTTTCGCGGGTTGATCACGCGCCGGCCGCTGGCGGACGTCGACTCGCGCGAAGCCTGGCTGGTCGTCATCGGCACGATCCCGATCGTCGTCCTTGGACTGCTTTTCAAGAAGCACATCGAGTCGACGTTTCGCGGACTTTGGATCGTCACCACGATGGTGATTTTCGTCGCCATCCTGATGCAACTTGCCGAGGGGTATGCGAAGCGGAGACAGTTGCGGCAGTTCGACGACATGACTGTCATGGACGCCGTGGTCATCGGCCTCGGTCAATGTCTCGCTCTGATCCCAGGTTCGTCGCGCAGCGGCTCGACGATCATGCCGGCGATTTTCCGCGGCATCGACCGACCGACGGCGGCGCGCTACTCGTTCCTGCTTTCGATCCCGGCGGTCGGCGGCGCGGGCGTGCTCGAGCTGTTCAAGGAGCGCCACGCTCTCGGCGCGCTCGGCTGGACGCCGATCGCCGTCGCCATCGTCGTCGCCTTCATCTCCGGCTACGCCTCGATCTGGTTCCTGATACGCTACCTGCGCACGCACACCACGCACGTCTTCATCTACTACCGCTACGTGCTGGGCATCGCGATGATCGCGATGCTGATGACGGGATATTTGAAAGGTTAGTCGCTGAGAACCTGAATATCGGGGATGTTCCGATACTTCTCGGCATAATCCAGCCCGTAGCCGATCACGAACTTCGGATCGATCGAGAAGCCGACGTAGTCCGCTTTGAACGGGATTCTGCGCGCCGTCGGTTTGTCGAGGAACGTGGCCGTGCGCACTTCGCGTGCGCCGCGATCGAGCTTGATGTAGCGGAAGACTTCGTTCATCGATAGACCGCTGTCGATGATGTCTTCGACGATCAGCACCGACTTGCCGTGCATGTCGAGCTGCGGCTCCTTGAGCAGCGTCACGACGCCGGACGACGTCTTCTGATCGCCGTACGACGACACCTGGATGAAGTCGAGGGCGACGTCGAATCCGATGTGCCGCATCAGATCGCTGCAGAAAAACATCGCCCCTTTGAGCACGCAAAGCGCGATCAATTCGCTGCCGGCCAGATCGCGGGTGATCTCCGCGCCCATTTCGGCCACACGTTTCTCGATATCGGATTTGCTGAACAACGTCGTTTGCGCCATGTCCGCGGATTCTACGATTACAATTCGCCGCCGTGAAAATCTATCGCTTCCTTCATGCCGGCAAACCGTCCCTCGGAGTCGCGGAAGGCGACCGCATGCTCCGTTACAGCGGCATCGATGCGATGAGCCTCGGCGACGCGGGGAGCGAGTCGATTTCTCTCGCAGATGCCGAGCTTCTCGCGCCGGTGACGCCATCGAAGATCGTCGCCGTCGGCCGCAACTACGCCGAGCACGCGAAGGAGCTCGGCAACGAAGCGCCGTCCGAGCCGATCATCTTTTTGAAACCGCCGAGCGCCCTGCTCGATCCGAACGGCACGATCGTCCGTCCTCCGCAATCGCAGCGCGTCGATTTCGAAGGGGAACTGGCCATCGTCATCGGCGAAACCGCGCGAAACATCCGCCGCGATGACTGGCGCAGTGTCGTCCTCGGCTTCACCTGCGCAAACGACGTCACCGCGCGCGATCTGCAGAAAAGGGATGTGCAGTTCACGCGCGGCAAGAGTTTCGACACGTTCCTCCCGCTCGGCCCCTGCATCGAAACCGATCTCGATCCTGCCGCGCTCTCGCTGCGCACACGCGTGAATGGCGAGACGAAGCAGAATGGCAACACGCGCGACATGGTCTTCGACTGCGGCACGATCATCGAGTTCATCACCTCGGTCATGACGCTGTATCCCGGCGACGTGATCCTGACCGGTACTCCCGCCGGAGTAGGCCCGCTGAGCGCCGGCGACCGCGTGGAGGTGGAGATCGAGGGGATTGGGATTCTGGCGAATCGGGTCTCGTGATCTGCTGGGATGCAACTCCGATCACCGGACCTTGCCACAGCACAGACAAGAGTGTCTGTGCTGCACTGACCCGCGCGTGTACAGCGGGCGGCGATGACGGCAGGATCCATGTGGCACAGACACTCTTGTCTGTGCTGGTGAGGCTCGGGACGGCTGGGGAGATTAACGCCGGTAGCTGATGACCCTTCGCGACGATCTCCTTCGCCTCTTCCCGCGCCTGCGCGATTTGCCGACCCACGCGTACGTCGTCGGCGGCGCGGTCCGCGATCTGAGTCTCGGCACGCCTCCCGCCGACGTCGACGTAGCCTGCCTCGATCCTCTCGCCTGCGCCCGCGCGTTTCGCCGCAAGGTCATTCGCCTCGGACGCGAAGAACACCTCAGCGCCTATCGCGTCGTCGACGGTCCGCACATCTACGATTTTGCTGCGCTCCTCGACGACAGCATCGACGCCGATCTCGCCCGCCGCGATTTCACCATCAACGCCATGGCGGTCGATCTCGAATCGGGCCAGTTGCTCGATCCGCACGGCGGCCGCGCCGACCTCGCCCGCCGCCTGGTGCGCATGATCGACGCTGCGAATTTCAACGACGATCCGCTGCGGATGTTGAAGGCGATTCGCATGGCGGTGCGATTCGGATTCGAGATCGACGGCGAAACGCTGAATGCAATCCGCACCCGCGCGAAACGCATCGCCGAGGTTTCCGTCGAGCGCGTTGCTTACGAGGTGACGGTGATCTTTTCCGCGAACGCTTTCCGCCGAGCGGTGAGTCTGCTTTACGAGACGGCACTCGACGTCCCGCTCTTCGGACGGTCGCTGACTTCCGACTTTCATGCGGACGACGTCCCACTCGCCGCCGCGCTGGCGCTACTCGTCGGCGACGCACACGCCTTCGCGAAACGCTGGCGCCTCAGCGACGGGTTGATGCACGAGATTCAAGTTCTGCAGCGGTTGATCGAGTCACACACGCTGCTCGATCTCTACGACGCCGGCGAACCGATCGCCCGCCAACTTCGACCGATGCTTCGCGCCCTCGGTCGGGACGATCGCATCGACTTCCCCGATTTCGCGATCAAGCCGTTGCTCACCGGCGATGACATCGCCGCGATCGCGCGGATCGAAGCAGGCCCGCGCATCGGCGTGTTGAAGCGCGCCCTGCTCGAAGCGGAGTTAGAAGGGCGCATCACGAATCGTGAGGACGCCGAGCGGTTCATCCGTATCTCTTGATTGAGCGCAGCGGGTCGCGCGCGGAGGCGCGGTTGACAATCCAGCCCCGCGCTCGGCGCGGGGTCGCGTATCGCGGGAAGGGTTTTGCGGCCGCGGAGGCGGCCGCCACAAAATTGCGACCGCGCGCGCTGACGTCGGCGCCGCCCGGCCTTTGTCACGGCCGCCTCCGCGGCCGCAACCTCCATTGCGCTCTGTTTCCCCGCGCCGAGCGCGGGGCTGCATTTTGGTGCGCGCCTTCGCGCGCACGACGATCGCGAACGCATCGGGATGGAAGCGACATCAATTCGTCAGCGTCACGTGCACTTCGCCGAACGTCGAGCGGACATTCACATCTGCTCGCCCGGCGGCGTTGTGGAAGCGGGCCACGCGCGGGAAGACGCCCTCGTTTTCGATGTAGTGATCGCCGAAGTAGGTGTGGACCTCGCCGATGGTCACCGAGGCGGTCAGGTCGCGGACGTTCGAACGCGGCGTGCGCACGTGGACCTCGCCGGCGCGAAGATCGGTGTCGATGCTGCCGAAGGCGCCGTCGATATTCACCGCGCCATACCGCGTGCTGACTTCAACGTCGACTCCCGCGGGCACTTCGACGGTGAGATCGAATGTCGAATGAAAGCTCCGCGCGCTCCAGCTCTGCGCGTTGGGACCAAAGCGCCGCCGCACGGTCGCTTCTTCGCCGTCCACCACCACCTCGGCGGAGATGTCATCGACGATCTGTTGTTCTTTCTGACGGCGGTGGTGTCCATCGAAGTGGCGTTCGGCGATGCCGCTGACGGCGACGCGGTCGCCGGCGCCGTTGCGGATGCGCACCTCACCGGCGGGGATGTCGATGACCACGCGGCGCACGTGTCCTCGCGGCGCAGCGGTCGAAAACGGATGCGAGACCTCATCGTTGGCCAGCGCGGCGCCGGCGGTGAGCAGCAGCGCCAGCGTGAGAAAGAGTGGTTTGCGCATCGAGGCATCCTCCGCGTGTGAGAACGGCGGAGAGCCGAAAAGGTTATCGAAAAAAAACGAGGGGCCCGAAGGCCCCTCGCAGTTACGACTCCCCATAAGTCGATGATGATGCTTACTTCTTCTTCGACGACTTCTTAGCTGACTTCTTCGAGGATGCAGCAGCCTTTTTCTTTGCGGCCATTAAGCTCACCACCTTTCATGCCGTACGGGACCTCACGGTCGCGCCTATTTGGCAAAAAACGCCGGATCTCTCCGGCCAACTTACTTTCACGTGGGGGGTGCGGCAGGGACGGGAGGGACGACGACCTTCAACACTTTCCGGAGCTTCGAGGTTGTTTGTCCAGTTCGTGGCGATCATCGTTTTAACTTGATCGTTAATATGCGATCGTTAAGTCATATTGTCAAGCAATTGTTTATGAAAATCGTAATCGAGACGGGTTGTTCCACGTCCGTTCCACGGAATGAGCAGTCAATCCTGCGGCGAACCGCGCAGGATCTCCGGTTCGGATCGCGCGGAGTTTCGTTGAAAATCGCCGGCTACGCGGTGCCAACGGAGATCCTGCGCGCTTCGCCGCAGGATGAAGTCAGTGTCAGCGATACGCCGCGCGCGTCAACTCCGCGCAGCGCGTCCACGTGAAGTGTTTCGCGCGTTCGATGCCGCGTGATGCGAGTGCAGCGCGCAACGAATCGTCTGATGCGATGCGCGTCATCGCATCGGCGAGCGATGCGGCCTGCGGCTCGACATGCAGCGCCGCGTCGGCGGTGATCTCGACGAGCGCCGCTGCGTTTGACGTGATCACCGCGCAGCCGCTGGCCATCGCCTCGAGCGCCGGCAGCCCGAATCCTTCCTCGCGGCTCGGCATCACCAGCGCGATCGCGCCGCGGTAGAGCGCCGCGAGCTCGGCATCGTCGACGAATCCTGTGACGACGACGCGCTCGCGCGACTTGAATCGCTCGAACGCGCCGCCGGTGAGAACGAGCGACGCACCATCGATTCTTGAAAACGCGTCGACCAGCACGTCGACGTTTTTGTGCGGCTTGTCGTTGCCGACGTAGAGGAAGTAGCGCCCCTCAGCTGCCGGTCCGCTCTCGGAAAACGGCGCACCGACGCCGTTCGGCGTCAGGAGCACGTGATCGTCCGCGCAGCCGAACGTGCTCACGATCTCGCGCTTCACCGCCTCGCTCACCGTCAGTACCCGCCGGCTGCGGCGCACTGCGCGTCCGATCATCTGCCGCGCGTACAGCCGCGCGAGCGGGTTCGGATTGCGGAGATGGATGAGGTCGTGAATCGTGACCACGAACGGCACACTCGTGAACGGCACGACGTAGTGCGGCGCGTGAAAGAAATCGAGCTTGGCGCGATCGACGGCGCGTCCCAGGATGATCAACTCGCGGATGGAGTAATGAGGCGCACCGACGATGGCGTGCTCGACTCCGGCCGGAATGAGATGCGCCAACCGCTTCGGCGCAAACGCGACGAAGGTGTCGTCACCATCGGCCGCCAGCTCCTGCAACAGTCCGCGAATGTATGTCCCGATCCCAAAGTCGGCGATCTTCCGCGCATCGATCCCGATTCTCATCGCGCCGCCTCGGCGAAGAGCTGCGTCATCAACGCCGCGCTGCGATCCCACGTGTACATCCGTGCCCGCTCCGGTCCGCGCGCGCGCAACTCGGAACGTAACGGTTTGTCGGACAGCATGCGGATCAAGGCATCGCGAAGTGCATCGCGATCGCCGGGATCGACGAGCAACGCCGCGCCGTCGGCGTACTCCGGAATCGCGCCGGTGCGTGTGGCGACGACCGGCGCGCCGCACGCCATCGCCTCCAACGGCGGGATTCCGAACCCTTCGTATCGCGACGGATAGACGAACGCACGCGCATACCGGTACAACTCGCGAAGCCGCGCGCGATCGACATATCCCGTCAGCTCGGCATCCCGTGGCAGTTGCACATCTCCCCATCCCGCATCGCCACAGAGGATCAGCCGCGGCCGCGGAGGCGGCAGCGAATCCCACACCGCCAGCAGATCATCGAGCCCTTTTCGCGGCTCGATCGTGCCGACGTAGAGCACGTAATCGTCTTCGTCGCCATCAGGCGTGAAGAATTCGTCGACACCGTTCGGCACGATCTCGATCCTCGATCTCGAAACTCCGAACCATCGAACCGCCTCCTCGGCCACCGCGCGCGACACAGCGGCGATGCGCGTCGCCATCTGCAGGCTGCGTCCGATGAAGAGGTTGAACGACAGCATCGTCTTCGCACGATGCCGGAACGGCATCGTCAGCGAACTGAAATCATGCAGCGTGGCCACCGAGGGGATGCGAAGCGCGAGAGGAACCGTGCCGTGCGGCGCCCACAGCACGCCCTCGGTCGCGATGCGCGGCAGCACAAGCTGCTGCCACGCCACGCCGAACGGCATCGGATCGACGCGAAACGCGCAGTGTTCAAGTCCGGATCGATCGACGATCTCCGCATGCGACGCGATCAGCGGCGCATCACTCAATCGCCGCGCGATCTGGGCGGTGTGAACCCCGATGCCGGTCCGATTGCCGACTAAGGCGCGGCCGTCGATGGTGATCTGCATGCCGCGAGTTTACGTGTATGGCACAGACACTCCTGTCTGTGCTTTAGCAAGATGAAGCGCCAGGACCCGCAACCGGGTTTGGATTCTTCAGACCTCCCGAGCCTCACCAGCACAGACAATAGTGTCTGTGCCACATCACTCCGCGCTTCGCCGCAGCACCGCTAACGTCTGCGCCGCCGCCCCATCCCAGCGAAACTGCGCGGCGCGCGCGATTCCGGCGGCGGAGAGCTGCGCGCGTAGCGAGGCATTGGACAGTGCGCGCTCCATCTGCGATTCCAGCTCACGCGAATCGCGTGGCGAAAAATAGAGCGCCGCGTCGCCTCCGATTTCGGGAAGTGATGACGATCGCGCGGCGATCGATGGGATGCCGTACGCCATCGCCTCGAGCAGCGGGAAGCCGAAGCCTTCGTAGATCGAGGGGAAGACGAACAGCTCCGCGTTGCGGTAGATCGATGCGAGTTGCGGCGGGTCCACGTAGTCGAGGTGATGAACGCCGGGCGCGCGAAGCCGAGGAATGATCCATTCCGATTTCCAGCCGACGCGGCCGACGACGACCAGCGCGCCATGGTATGCGCCGCGCGCGCGGAGGCGCGCGAACGCATCGAGCAGCACGTCGAGATTTTTTCGCGGCTCGACCGTGCTCACGAAGAGGATGTATTTGTTTGGGAGGGTATCGGGTGTCGCGAGTCGGGTGTCGGAAGGAACGGCGAGGCCGGACAGGATTGTCACCGCGCGCGACGGATCGATGTCATAGAACGCAAGCAGATCCTGCCGCGTCGATTCCGACACGCAGATCGCCGCGTCCGCGTGCGCCAGCTCGCGCTGCATGTGATGTTCGAGATTGATCAGCGTCTCCTTCTGCAGTAGCTCGGGGAAACGCTTATAGGTCAGGTCGTGGATCGTCACCACGCGGCGACGGGCCACGGCGGCGAGGAGGCGGGGGAGGAAGTAGTTGGCGCCGAACATCACGTCGACGTCGACTAGCTTCATCCAGGCTACATACGCGGCGGCGGTGATGGCGCGCGAGCGGCCGGAGATGATGCCCTGGCCGCGGAGATCGAACCAGCAAAGCCGCGCGTTCGGCGGAATGTCCGCGTGCAGCGTCGGACCGAAGTCCGTCACGCGCGCGTCGCCGAAGAGATACAGCTCCACGTCCTCGTTCTTCGCCAGTTCATGAAGCAGGTGATAGAGATACCAGCCGATGCCGGTCAGCGGCTCGTAAAAGGGGCGGATGTCGATGCCGAGGCGCAGCGTGCGCTCGCGGCGCGTGGCCGCGCAAAACGCGTTCGCGATCCGCTCGCCGAGGGCATGGCTCAGAGTGTGAACGACGGTGCGGAGCGTGGACGGCATCGGATCGCGGATCGTAACTGATGCGCGTTGCTGGCTGGATGACACAATGCGCGGACATCAATGAGAAAGCTGACCATCATCGGCGCCGTCGTTCTGGCGCTCATCGCGGCGGTGCTGATCTATCTCGTCGCCACGACGCCGAAGACTTCGGCGGGAATCCGTTTTCCACTCACCGGAGCGCAGCGCGATCTGGTCGCGTCGGTGCCGGAGTCAGCCGAATCGTTCGCGTTGATCCCGACCGCGGCGGCGCTCGACTCGAAACTGCGTGAGAACGCGGTCATGTCAGAAGCAGTAGATCAGTGGGAGAAATCGCACTCGCTGCCCTCGCCGTGGATGGTCGGCGGCGCGGACCTGCTGGCGTGGCGCGACGCGTCGACGACGCGCTACCTGATCCGCCTTGATCCGATACGCGCGTTGGTCGTACGCACGTACATGATGCTCGGCGGCGACCTCGGGGAGACGCTACTCATCAACGCGCCGGCTTCGCAACCGATCAACCCGGCCGATCTCGCACAGATCCTGAGCCTCTCCGAAAAACTGCCGCCCGGTGACGCCTTCGTCGTCCAGCGCCGCGGTTCGCGCGGTGCGTTTCCTCCGATTGCGCGCCCGGCGGTCACGTCGCTGTCGGTGACTCCGGACGACATCCTTTTCACCTCGCGCGCGCAACGCAATGCGGCCGAACCGATCGCAGCGCAGTCGACGCAACCCGCGCAATTCGCGCACAACGCGCTGATCACCGCCACGTTCGCCACGATGCCGCGCGTCGTTGAGGATCTCAATCGCGTCTTCGGCACGCACATCTCATCAATCGTTGAGAACGGCGGCACGATCGCCGTGTACGACATCGATACCCACAAGTTCCTGCCGCGGCCGATGGGCGTCATCTCCGTTCCGGACGATCCGCCGCGCCGGGCCGCGTTCGAGGAATTCGTCAACAAAGTGAAGCAGGGGGAGTCGCTCGGCATCCACATTTCCACGGCAGAGCACGGCGGATCGCTGCTGCTGTCGTTCGACGATTCGATCAATCCCTATATTAATGATGCGATCGAGCCGGGCCGCTGGCCTGCCGGCAAGTGGGCGGTCCGCGCCGATCCCCGCCGGCTCGTACCGATTCTCAGCCGCCTCGGCGACAGCATCGGCCTCCGCATCGCCGCCCCACGCTTCTACCGTTCCTCCCGCGACCTCGGCCACTGGATCGAGGCTCTTCAGGGCGCCACGGTGCTCGAGGCCGCCGACTCCGAAGACGCCTCCGCGGAAGAGCTAAAGGTAAGAATCTCCGCGAAATAGAAGCCGGGAGGCCGCAGTTAGAGCCTCGACACACCATGCCGGACAAAGAACGAATCGTCTTCGACGATATCGACAAATATGGCCCGCAGCACTACGAGCGGACGTTTCAGTTCCCCACCGAGGAACTGGCGCGCATCGAGCTCGTCTCGATCGGGCCGGTGTCGCTCGTCGCGGACGCGCGCAAGGGCGACCTGCCGGCAGAGTACCTGGCCGACGGGACGACCACATTCACCGCCGACTTCCTCTGCTCGCGGTGCGTGGAGCCGTTCCCGTTTGCGAACGCGTCCGAGTTTCACTTAAGATTCCGCCCTCGTCCCGAGATTTCTGAAGAGAACGCGGAGGTCGAGGTCACGCCGGGCGAGCTCGACATCGAGTTTTACACCGATCGCGCCATCCCGCTTCGCGATCTCGCGAACGAACAGATCCAATTAGCCATCCCGATGAAACCGTTGTGCACGGAAGCCTGTCTCGGCCTTTGCGTGCAATGCGGCGCGAATCAGAACGGCGAAGGTTGCTCGTGCGCGGAGACCGTCATCGACTCGCGGTTCGCCGCGCTGGCGGGGATTCGGGAACAGTTGGCGAAGAAGAACGAACAGTAGTCTCGAAATCAGTGCGGCGTAACGCCGCCGCAGTCCAGAAAAACAAGGAGCAACACGATGCCTAACCCAAAACGGCGCCACTCGAAACAGCGAACGCGCACACGCCGCGCGCATGACTTCCTCGAAGCGAAGTCGCTGTCGACCTGCCCACAGTGCCATGAAGCGAAGATGCCGCACCGCGTTTGTCCGAAGTGCGGGTTCTACAAAGGCCGCGAAGTCATCGCAGTCAAGGACGCGTTCTAGTATCGTCACTCGATGACGACTGAGGTCCGCATCGCCCTGGATGCCATGGGTGGCGATCATGCGCCGTCCGAGGTAGTGAAGGGCGCCCTTCTGGCGGCGGCTGAATTCGCGGTCGAGATCATTCTCGTCGGCCAGGAGGATGTTGTCCGCCGGGAGCTCGCCGCTGCGAGCTCGACGACGCCGCGCAACATCGACGTTTACGACGCGCGCGAGATCGTCACCATGGAGGACACCGCGCTCGCGCCGCTGCGCCGCAAGCGCAATTCTTCCGTTCGTGTCTGCGCGAATCTCGTGGCCGAGGGGCGCGCGAATGCGTTCGTGTCCGCGGGAAACACCGGCGCGACCTGGACCAGCGCTCGTGCCGTCATGGGCATGATCGAAGGCGTCAGCCGTCCCGCGCTGGCCACCGTTCTGCCCAGCATCAAGGGTCACACGCTGCTGCTCGACGTCGGCGCGAACGTCGACGCGAAGCCGAACCACCTCCGCGAGTTCGCTGTCATGGGGCACTTCTACGCGCAGATGTTGTTTGGTATCGATGCGCCGCGCGTCGGCCTGCTCTCGATCGGCGAGGAGGAAGGGAAAGGCAACGAGCTGACGAAGGAGACGTACCGCGTTCTCAAGGAGACGGGACTCAACTTCATCGGCAATGCCGAAGGACGCGACGTCTACAACGGCAATGCGGACGTCGTGGTCTGCGACGGTTTCATCGGCAACGTCGTCCTCAAGGCCTCCGAGGCGCTGGGCGAATTCGTTTCGACGACGCTGCGCGAGGAGATGACGCGCACGTGGAAGCACAAGCTCGGCGGCCTGCTGGCGAAGAGCGCGTTCGTCGGTTTGAAAAAGCGGATGGATTACTCCGAGTACGGCGGCGCGCCTCTCCTCGGCGTGAAAGGTGGCTGCATCGTCTGCCACGGCCGCTCGAACGCGAAGGCGATCAAGAATGCCATTGGCGTCGCGCGCAACTTCGCCATCAACAAGATCGACGAAAAGATCATGGCCAAGGTCAACGATCTCCACAAACGCGAACACGACAGCCAAGTCCTGGCGACGGAGTGAAGATGAAACGAATCGCCGCAGCCCTCGTCCTCGCACTCGCCGCCGCCGGCTGCGCATCGCAGTCCGCGAACCAGCCGCCGGAGCCGAACGTCGTCGAGATCGTGAGCGTGCCGAAGCATGCATCCGTAAGTCTCGACTGCGGCGCCGGCACGGTGGTGAAGGGAACGACACCGCTGCGCGTCGATGTGCCGAAGTATCCCGAAGTCTGCACGATGGAAGTCGGCGCCGACGACTACCGCCCGCTGCGCATGAAGTTCAATCGCGGCCTGGTGTTGAAGCAAGGCATCCAGCTTCGCGAAGATGCATCGCACCAGCTCGATCAAAGCGCGTCGACGTTGGACATGCTGCTCTTCCCCCTGCAGAACCTCGGCGACCGCATCCAGAACGCGACAGCGCGAAAGATCCGCGCGGATTACCGCCTGGAAGTGAAGCTGATTCCGATGACGCGGTGAAGTTCAGTCACGGTTATCAACCGCAGGCACTCCCAGTTGCCACAGCACAGGCAAGAGTGTTTGTGCCAGACTAGCTCTTTCGAGCATCAGCATCCGCGACGTACCGCAGGGCGGTGTGGCACAGACACTCTTGTCTGTGCTGGTGCTCGCGACACGCTGAGTTGGATCAATCCGCTGCCGCGAACCGCTCCCGGATCGTCGCCTTCGGCGGCGGCGCGGGCCACACCTTGAGGACGCGCAGCATCCAGTGATCGGTCACCTTGCTGCGGAAGAAGAACTCGTGCTCCCACTCCACCTCGGCCATCGTCAGGATGCACTCGATCATCTCTTCGTGTCCGCAGTCGCGCGCGAAGATCGCCGCGTCTTCGTACTCGACGATGTTGCCGCGCTCCAATCGTCCGGCGCCGTACATCGGCGCGAACCAACCACCGACGCGGCAGAAAGCGCCGATCGCGCGGCCGATGCACCAGAAGATCGCTTCGCGAACGCGGCTCGGCTTTCCGCCGAGTTGACGCAGCAGACCGCCGACGAGCTCGCGGTGATGCCATTCCTCCGCTTCGATCTGCTTGATGTGTTCGCGGTCCGGACCCGATCGCACACTCTTCCAATGCCCTCGGTACGCGTAGCCCGCGGCCAGCTCCCCCGAGTACGCGCCCCGCAGTTGGTGGACGAGTTTGGCGCGCGCGTTGGACGTCATTCGCGCGGATTGTAGCCGTGTATGATTCCGCGCCGATGGAGCACGAAACCGCGTTTGTTTTTCCGGGGCAGGGGAGCCAGTACTCGGGGATGGGGAAGGATGTCGCCGAGGCGTTTCCGGCGGCGCGACGCGTCTTCGACGACATCGATGCCGCGCTCGGATTTTCGATCTCGCAGCTCTGCTTCGAAGGTCCCGACGAGCAGCTCAAGCTGACCGAGAACACGCAGCCGGCCATTCTCGCAGTGTCATCCGCGATCCACGCCGTGCTCGAAGAACGCGGCGCGACGCGGCGCGACGTCGTGGCCGGCCACTCCCTCGGCGAATACAGCGCGATCGTCAGCGTCGGCGGATTGACGCCGGCCGAGGCTGCCGCAATTGTGCGGATGCGCGGCCGTTTCATGCAGGACGCAGTCCCCGCCGGCACCGGAGGCATGGCCGCGCTGATCGGACCTTCGACCGATGAAGCTCGCGTGATCTGCGAGGAAGCTGCCGAGGGCGATGTGTTGTCGGTCGCGAACATCAACGCGCCAGGACAGATCGTCATCGCCGGAACGAAAGCGGCCATCGATCGCGCCATCATCGTCGCCAAAGCGCACGGCGTTCGCCGCGCATTGCCGCTGCCTGTTTCTGCCCCGTTTCATTGCGAATTGATGAAGCCAGCGGAGGAGCGGCTGCGACCGCTGCTCGATGAGGCGCGCTTCAAAGATCTGTGGATGTCGCTCGTGTCAAACGTCGATGCGTCGCCGATCGGCACCGCCACCGCCGTCCGCAACGCGCTCGTGCGTCAGGTCGCATCGCCGGTGCGCTGGGTGGAATCGGTGCAGAAGATGATCGCGATGGGCGTGAAGCGTTTCGTCGAAATCGGACCCGGCAACGTGCTGACCGGATTGATCAAGCGGATCGACTCCTCCGTCGAATTGATCAACGTGTCGGATGTCCCAACGATCGAAAAATTCGTGGAGAGCGTGCGATGAACATCGATCTCACCGGCCGTACGGCCCTCGTCACCGGAGCCTCGCGCGGCATCGGCGAAGCAATCGCGCTGCGGCTGGCCGGCACCGGCGCGCTCGTGCTCTGCGCGGCGCGCAATCTCGAGCAGGTCGAACGCGTGGCGTCGACGATCACCAGCAGCGGCGGCAATGCGCGCGCCGTGCAACTCGACATCACCAGCGACGACGTTCGCGATCGCATTAAAGCGCTCATCGAACAACAGCCCATCGACATCCTTGTCAACAACGCCGGCATCACCGAGGACGATCTCTTCATCCGCATGAAGCCGGAAGCCTGGACGAGCGTGCTGCGCACCAACCTCGACTCGGCGTTCCACATCACGCAGGAAGTGGTGAAGAAGATGATCCGCGCGCGCTGGGGCCGCGTGATCAACATCTCTTCGATCGTCGGTCTCTCCGGCAATCCCGGCCAGGTGAACTACGCCGCGTCGAAAGCGGCAATGATCGGTTTCACTAAATCGCTCGCGCTCGAAATTGGATCGCGTAATGTGACCGTCAACGCCATCGCCCCGGGTTTCATTCAGACCGCGATGACCGACGCGATGACCGACGAAGCGCGCAAAACCCTCGAATCCCGCATCGCCCTCCACCGCCTCGGCACGCCCGACGACGTCGCGTACGCCACGGCCTTCCTGGCCTCGGAACAAGCCGGCTACATCACCGGAACGGTCTTGAATGTGAGCGGCGGTTTGTACACATAAGCGCGACTACGTACATCCACGCCGCGTCACCACGCGCGCGGCATGCCTGATCGCGCAACTCCAATCGCGCATGCGGGAATCGAGACGCACGACGTCGTGCTCGGGGTGGAAGAACTCCTCGACGGGACGCGCATACGACAAAAAGCGCGTCCGGCTCAGCACGAGCTGCGATTGATGACATTCGATTGCCATCCGTTTTCGCGCCGCTTCCTCGGCACTCAGCTCGATGCGAAAGGCCAACAGTTCGTGCGGCCGATGTCCGTGGATGACGTAGGTGACGATGTTGACTCCCTTCGCGACGTCGTGCGCAAACCAACCGATGGCGCGATGATCGGGATGGAGATCGAAAGCCGAGGGGATGACGAGCAGCGACGGCGCAAAGGCCTCGATGACGGTGGCGATGGCGTCGCGAACGCGGAGATCGCCGCGTCGGGCCATCGTCGTCAGCAGGCGATCGGGATATCCGAGGAAGGTTGATGCGGTTGCTGTGACTCCGAGAGCCCCCAGTGCGCGGCGCGATTCCTCGCGGCGCAGCGCTCCCCATTCGGCGCGGTCGCCATCATTCACTCGTACTTTCTTCTTCAGGTACCGAATCGGCCACGGATTGTTTTCGCCGTCGGTGACGACGATGACGCGCACCTCGCCGCCCGCGGCGATCGCACGCTGCAGCAGACCGCCGGCGGCGATCGATTCATCGTCGGGATGCGGCGCGATGACCAGCGTGCGGTTGAGGTCCATCAGAAGTCGAGGTCGCGCAAGTGAAACGGCGAGAAGCCGCGCGCGAATGCGGGAGCCCAAAGGCAGGCCAGCCGTCCGCCCGCCGGCGTCGCGGTGAACTTGTGCATACCGGCGGCCAGTACGCGCGGACCGCGATACGGCGTGCCGTCGAGGGTGCCCGATGCCTCGCCCTCTTTGCGCAGAAGCACGTATTCGCCCGGGATGGCGATGCTGAACGAACCATCCTGAGTCACCCATTGTCCCGATGCGCGCAGGCGTCCGAGGTTCAGGAAGTTCGCGGCCATGAATCCGCGGGCGCGGTCCGGCCATTGCGTTCCGTCCGCCTGCGCCTCGTGACACCCGGCCCGCACGAGATCGTCCGCCACGGTGTCGGGGATGAGCCCGTGCAGGATGGCGTTGCGCGTGATGAACTCGAGGATGAAGTAGTAGGGCCTGCGCCGGTAAATCGTCTCGCCCTTGTAATCCATCACCGGCTCGCCCGGCCGAGTGAGGTTCAGCACCTGCCGCTCCATCGTGATGAATTCGCGCGTGCGGTTGGTCAGCCACTCCGCGTAGTAGCCGACGCCGATAAGGCAGACGAGCATCAGTACGGCGATGTTTCGGCCGAAGTGCGGTCGCCGCGCCAGCGCCGCGACGGCGAACATCGACACGAACGGAAGGAACGGGAGAAAGTCGCGTGGCGAGATCAGGATCCAGAAGCCGCAAAGAGTGGCGAAGAAGATGGCCGTGGCAATCGCGAAGAAGAAACGGCCATGGGCCGTAGCCTCGCGATGCCGCCAAGCGATGCGCAGCACGACGACGATCAGTGGGACGAACAGCAGCCGCGGAGTCCACACCAGGAGCGACGAGCGCGATAGCGCGACAAGTCCGTTGAAGCGGAGCGCGCAATAGACGAAGTTCGGCCACACGCGGACCGCGGCGAGGTAGATGCCGAGAAGGGAGGGGATGATCACAAAGCCCGCCGCGACCAACGCGACGTCTCGCGAACGAATCGGCGACTGCTCGCGGCCGCGGATTCTGGCCGCCCACGTCACGATTGCCGCCGCGGCCAGCGAGAAGAGGAGCAGCGACGTCTTCAGCGATACGGAAAGAGCACATCCGAACAGCACACCGCCGAGGAAGAGATGCTGGTATCGCGACGCCCGCTTGTTCGGATCCGGCGACGCGTCCACGAGCATCAGCACGCCTACCATCCAGCAGGCGTTCCAGAGGTTGTCGGTGCGGAACTCGATCGACTTCAAAAAAAATGGCGGCAGGACGTTGAGCAGCAGCACGGACCACATCGCGATCCGATCGCCGTACAGCCGCTTCGCGATCAGGAACGCCGCGACGCTGACGATGATCCACAGGATGAGCATCGGCGCGCGCATGAACAACAGAATGTCCGGTCGCTCGCCGAGGAGTCGCAGCAGAGGCGCCATGGCCATGTGAAACAGCGGCGCATGGTTGTCGAAGACATCGCGATACTGCAGCAGGCCCTCGGTCCATCCCCAGACCACATGCAGGTGCTGCGGCTCATCGGAGTCGAAGCGGTAGTGAAAAAAAGCGACCGCCCGCATCACCAGCGTTACCGCAGCGATGGCCATCGCGAGCAGCCGTTCCGAGCGTAAAATCGTCATGTCAGGTCGGCGGCGGAGTCTATCCTCTCGACACCTGACCCCACCGTGAATAGAATCAGGGACCCCTGTGTTCTTCAGGGCCGCATCCCGACCGCCGTTGTAGCTCAGTTGGTAGAGCAGCTGATTCGTAATCAGCAGGTCAGCGGTTCAAATCCGCTCAACGGCTCCAGGGGAACCCGGACCGAAGCCACCGGTAAACAATGGCTTTGACGGCAATCGCGCACCGGTCGGTGCCCGGACAAGACGACCATGGCGCCCGGCCGCTGATAGCGGATCGGGCATCCGACCATGGCAGAATTGTCGATTGCAGGATGATTGGATCCGCGCCGTTGCCAGCGAAAACGGCTGCGAGGTGCGGTGATTCGCGACGCTTTAGATGTCGGCGTCGGCTATGCCCAACCGATATGCTGCGAGATCGCGCAAGGCAGCTGCGATTGTCGCCGGCGCCAGCACGGTATTCTCGACGAGCGGGGTTGGCGCAGGTTTGCATGGCAGAAGAAGATCGTCGTGTCCTTCACCATGGAGCCATACACAGTATAGAAAAACTGCGGGGATACGTAGGATCCGGACTTCGTAGTCTCTTTCTATTACCGGTGGCAGTACCTCGGCGATATGAAGGGTGCGAACGACCGACCTCGCGTAGGGTCCGAGGTGAAAGCCGCCGTATATCAAGGTCTCGTTGCCGGCCGCTCCACGTTCTACATCAACTTCGCCGGAACCGAATGGCTGGCGCGCGCGTAGGACGAGGAATTGCCAGGATGTTAGACGCACGTTGCCGAGGAGATCGCCGGAGAGGACGTCTGTGAGCCCGGCTGTATAGATTGGCTGAGGGCGTGCGATTTCGATAGAATAGTCACTATCATCGATAATATCCAGTTCTTCTGCTAGCAACGGGCCGAGTCCTTCCTTGAGTCGCGTGAATGCTTCCGGCGGAGCGGTGGGCAACGTCAACATTGCGCCTCCTATCGAGTGAACTTGTGGTGTGGTAGTTCATCACGAGATTTCGTCTCGTACGTGTACTGCCAAAAATATATCCCGAGGTAGCTCTTCACAAATTGATCGAACGGTTTGATTGAACTTCCGTTCGATGGATCGTCTATATAGACTTGAGTGAAGTCTGCGCTGTGGCCGAGAAGGACCACGAAGTGCCCAGCCTTGTTACTATCCTCCATGCGAATACATATCGGGCGGTTAGCCGCGATGGAACGAGCTACGAATGCGATGTTACCGCTTCCGCTAAACGAGCTCCACAGATTGTCGTTTGCGCACAGCGCCTCGGTCAATGCGGCCTCCTGATGGCAGTTGGGATTACCCCCATTGGGGAGACATTGAAGACCCAATACAGTTGAGGCCACGATATACTGCTCGGCGGTGTAGTTTTTGTAGAACCGCGCGATACCGGTTGCCACCGCCGCCCAGCACCACAATGTCTCTTCTTGGCAAGGTACGACAACCGGCAGGCGTTGTGGGCGTGCCGATCGTCGACCATCATGCGGCGGAACGTACCCGACGACCAAAGGCGTGAGTCCAGCGACAATGAACATGGGGAGTTGCATTGCTTTCCTTCCGATACGCGATTCTTGAATTAGGGACGCAAACGGGTTAGCCGCCGTCAGGATTGCTTGGGCCGCAGTAGCCGGTATCACTGCCACCACCTCCGGTGGGGGAGGGTGTCGGAAAAGTCCCGCGTGGAACGAGGGGCACTGGCAGCGGTCCTACGGCACTTACGCTGGCGACGTCATTGAGATATTCAAAGTGCACGGCCTGTCGCGGCTGCGAAGATAGACGCAATAGCGACCGGTGAATATCAGTCTTGTCGTTGTTTCCGATCCAAAGTTTGATCTTTCGGACTGATGGCCGTTTACATTTGAAGGTGAACACTTCGTCTGGCGGCTGTCCGTCGAGACGCGTGACGACAATGGTTAGCTCATCCGAAAAAAAAGGGTAGATGCGATAAACCACTTCCTGCGCGTAGTAGCCGCGTACTGTAGGGCTGCCGTCATCGTCACGGAACTCCCACGGAAAGTCTGTCATCCGCTCGCCAGAAATGGATCCACCGCCGAGGTACATGAAAGCCGCTACGAAGCGGTCGTCAGGCCTCTTGCTGCCGCTTGGCACAAATCGGCGGTCCCATTGATTCTTCGCGTACGGCCAGTAGTCATCCTTCTTTGAAACAAGATCGTACGACGGCAAAACAACGGGCCATCCGACTGGATCGTCTTCAATAGCCACTTCGACGCCGTCGAGGGCTCGGTAGTAGAAGTCGTTGTCCGTAGTCTCTACGTACACGAATGGCGCACCCCCGCCTGTCTGCTGGGATAGCTCTACCTCGCGTTTGTCATACGCGATATAGGGCACGTGCGGCGCTTCATTCGGTGTGCGAGGAAGTATCACTGACGGCTCCGGCATCGTGCCGTTCATGTTCCTCAAGTTGAGAAAAGAACATAGACCTGAGAAAACGATCTCAACCTCTCCTGGGACAGGCGGTTCAACATCCGTCGATTTTGGCATAGGCTCCCTCCGTTTTGCTCGTGATTGAGTTTTGCGCATGTTACACGCCTCCAATGAGCACGAATCCCGCCCATGCCTTCGGCCGGCGATCATCGGGATCATTACTTTCTAGTAATGAGAGTTGTGCTTGACGAAGAGCATCTGTGGCGCGCGCGCCCCTTCTTAGGTGCCCATGGAAGATGCGGAGGAGACGTGCCGAGGGCGAGTCGTCGATATCCCAGAGTGTGGCGAGAATGCCGCGGGCTCCCGCGCGGAGGAATGCGGCGGCGAGGCTGTCTACTCCCTCGTTCCGTCGCAGCGGACCCCTTCCAGTGCTGCATCCGGCAAGAACGACGAATGGCCGGCTCGGTAGGTGCGCACCAGCAATGGTGCTGGCGCGCAACGGGATGGGTGCGCGGTTCTGCGGCGATTCGAATATGAGCGCTGATGCGGCGGGTTGGCCATCGCTCACGCTCGCGTGACCAGCGAAGTGAACGACAGCCGCGCGGCCACTCCGGGCGAGGAACTGGTCGGGACCAATCTCCTCCCCAATGAGTGCCCGTTCCCCAGGATACAGATCGGCTATTTGCCGCGCCTCAACTTCGGCGTTTGACAGGAAATCCATTCCGAACGGTCTGGGCTCTGCGACGGCGAGCAGGTTTCCGCCGCGCGGAGCGACCCGGCTCTCGTGCACGAACGTAGAAGCGCTCGGGACAGAGAGGAGCCTGAAGTTTTCAATGAGATACCTGCTGTCAGGACCGACCAGAGCCGCGAAGGGCACACCGTGGAGAGCTCCATCCGCAATCAGCACGATGTTGTCAGCACCGCTAAGGTACGGGATCGCCGGGGCGATTAACTCGTCGTAAAGCACGCGCCCGTGCTGATCGATTGCAGCCGCATCGTCGGAGGCAATCGCGTTGAGATAATCGCGAATCGTCCTTTCGAGTGAATGGCGCGAGAGATCACCGCGAATGAACGATGTATGTCCTCCATGAACTATCCAAATCGCCGGCCCGCGGTCGAGAACCATGAACTCCAGCACGGCTGTGGCGGGGCCGACAGCAGAGTTGAGACCGGCGGCGGTCACGGGCGGCGCGGAATGGTTGGGCATGTCCGCGGCGATGGCATCGAGCAGGTCGCGCGATCGCTTCCGCTCCGCGACAGTGAGGGCGTCATCGAATTTGCTCTCGTCGATTAGGAACTCGATCAATCGCTCGAAAAGGCGATCGGCCCGCTCGAAATAAGCCTCACGAAGCCGAGGCTCCGAGAGACCTTCCCGCTGTTGTTCCATCTCGGTGATGCCGGCACGGAAATCGTTCTCGGCCGCGGATCGGCTGCCGGAGATCAGCAGCGCCTCGCCGCGCAGTAGATACGCAGTGGCTGTATGGACGCGCCAGCCATACTGGCGCCAAGTGTCAATGGCGTATGTCAGCGATGATACGGCTGCACGAGGATTCGATCGCGCTTCGATCGTCCCTGCGATGAACGCGATGTTAGAAGCCGTGCGATCGCGCAAACCTTGTGTTGAGATAGCAGAGACGCGCTTGCGAGCGAACCTGACGTACTGTGCTGCGTCCTGTAAGCGTCCAAGGTCACGCAGGGCAAGGGCTCGCTCGACGTCCGACTCGGCGAGGAGCAAAGGGTCGTCATTAGCGAGCGTCTGTTGTGCGTCAATAAAAGCAAGCGCTAGATGCGGACGACGAGCGCGCAGTGCCGCGTACGCATTCGATGAGAAGGCTACATATAACCTATCGGGTGACGCTCCCGCCGTCTCTAACTGTCGCAGAGCGTCAGCACGGTTCCGATCGGCTTCCGAAGGATCACCGATGCGGTCTAAGATTTCGGCGATAAGCGCGGTGAGTCCAGCTTCGGTCTCCGTGTCGCGGCTTGCTCGCGCATCGGCCACACCGTCGCGATACGATTCAAGGCTTGCATTTGGGTCGCGCCGGCTCAGTACGAGGCCGCGTACCCATGCTTCGTCGGCCGAGATGCTCAGGTACCGATCCCGGCCCGCCCGCAACGCCACTTTGACTCGATCGAGTCGAGTGAGAGCATTGTCACTTCTGCCTTCGTAGAAATCGGTCAACGCAGCAACCACATCCGCGCTGAGGGCGAGCGGAGAGCCGACACGACGCAGTAGCTCTTCAGCCTCAGCGTACTTTGCGCCAGCCGCTTCCATTTGTCGGTTGGCAAGCTCGACAGAGCCGACTCCGTAAAGGAGAATTCCCTCGCGCACTGCCGGATTCGCCGACCGCTCAGCATGATCGATGACATCGAGCAGGTATCGATCGCCAGTGATAGCAAGGTAGCAACTGCTGACTGATCGGGCGAGTGCCAGGTGTGGACTGCCGCTGCGAACCCATTCTGGTATCACCTCACGCTGCACCCACTGTCGGATTTGTTGAGGATGACGCGCGACGATGGCTTTTACCACGGCGGCGTCAACTCCATTGAGTAGGCGTGATTTGTCTTCCTTCCACGGGACAGGCGTCAGCTCCAGGTGGGCGCGGCGCTCAACTGCTTCGTGAGACCACTGGCTCGCAGGATCGACTCGCACATACTCATCCCAAGCGATGACAGCAGAGGGACGTACAGACAACAACTCGAGTGCGAGTGCCCAGTTAAATCTAGCTGTCGGAAGGTCTGGGTCGCTGTCAAGCGCTCGGGCGCTTGTCTCCGCCGCGTCGGCGATCTTGCTCATGCCGATTTGAGCGGCGGCGAGGTCGCTTAGTAGCGCCGCATTCGCAGGGTCAAGGACAAGTGCCTCGACCAACAAGTCGTGCGCTTCAGCACACCGGCCTAGGGCGAGTTCGCCCAAAGCGAGGCGGTGGAGGTTCTCCGTCGTTCGAGCGGTCGTAACGCGTTCCAGCAACTCTGTGATCGCGGCTTTCTTGCGGAGGCTCTGAGTCACAGCGGAACGTTTTCTATGCACGAGCGGCAGGCACTTAAAACCCGTGAGGCGCGCTTGGAGAACACGGTGATCGCCTTGCAGAATCTCCAACGGATCAGTAAGCCAATGAATGTTCAGAAGAACGGAGCTGACCATAAGGACCACTAGGAGCAGCGTCGCGGTCATCATCCAAGCGTGTAACGGTCGCTCTGACTTCGGAATGGCCAGTCGGATAGCCTGCTGAATCTTGGTCACGCACCTACTCATGAACCTGCGGCCTTCATACCTGCGAAGTTGGACGGTCAAGTCTTCCATGCTCCTCTCGTCCGCATTGCCGCCGTTAGATTCCGTCTCTCAATTCGAGACGATTCATCAAACCGGGTCGTCAATGGCAACGACAGCCTCCGCTCTCGTAGACGGACGAGATTCGGTTGTTGACATTCAAGGGGGGAGGTGTTGCGTGACGACGTGTCCGGCGCCGCAGCGTTCCAGTAGCTCTCCGCGTCGACACTGATCGATGTCAGGCTGCACGATGAGCTCACGCACACTAAGCAATCATCCTCGCTCAGGTTCATAGCTGCCTTGATAGGAGTGTTGCAGGGGAGCCAAATCCACACCCCTCGTGTGACATCGCGCGCCCGCGGAATGCTGCCGGTGATGTATTTCGGGCTTGGTCGTTCGCTCAGCCTAGCGGTTACCATCAGCCCGTGTTTCCAAAACGCCCCGCGCGTGATCCTCATCCTTCTTCTGTTGGCGTGTCTGGCATGCCCGCATTTCCCCTCATCGTTATCTCGATTTACACGTTGCGGGCGGATCATATGTTTCCGAGCGCTACGCCGTACATCCACGCTTCTGGCGCGCGAGGGGATCGTGTCCGCAACGCTTGGCGCATTCGCGGTTGACTTCGCCTTCGCATCCGTCGAGGACCGTGCCGTTCGGCATCCTCCGTTCCGCCTACAACCCGAACTGCTGCAAGTGGTGGTCGATGTGTTTGTACATCGTCTCGCCCCACTCCTGGCCGGTCATCGGGCCGAAGAAGGCGTGCGTTTCTTTGGCGGCGGCGTCGGGGCCGCGCTGGACGAATTTCGCGATGAGGTCGAGGAGCTTCTGGTGTTCGGTGGAGAACTCGCGCTCGTCGGCGACGATGAAGGAGGGATCGGTCGGGCCGTTGCGGCTGAAGGGTTTCTCGCCGAGGATCGACTTTCGGAAGAAGGGCATCAGGATCTTGCCGATCAGTTTCTGCTTCATCGGCCGGTCGCCCGTGGCGGTTTCCAGCGCTCGCGCGCAATGCGTCACCATCTGGGCGGCGTTCATCTTTCCCCACTGCCTCGGCGTGTCGGCTTGAAGCGTGCCGAGGCGGTTGAGAAGCGTGGCGCGATCGGCTTCGTCGAAGAGTGTTTTCATAGCTTGATTGTAACGGTGGGTAGGGAACCGGCCCGCTCGAATCACACCTAGTAAGAACGAAGGAGATCGCTTATGGAGATGCAGGTGACGCGGCAGACGTTCACGGATGAGAGCACGATCGGCGAGCTGACGATCGACGGCGTGCATCAATGTTTCACGCTCGAAGACAAAGTGCGGGAGCAGAAAGTCTTCGGAGAGACGGCCATCCCCGCGGGCCGTTACGAGGTTGTCGTCAACTTCTCGAATCACTTCCAGAAGATGCTGCCGGAACTGGTGGCCGTGCCGAATTTCGAAGGCGTGCGCATCCACTCCGGCAACACGGCGAAGGACACCGAGGGCTGCATTCTGGTCGGGGTGACGAAAGGGACGAACGTCGTCAGCAACAGTAAAGACGCGTTCAACGTCCTCTTCGCGAAGATTCAGGCCGCGGCCGCGCAGGAGAAGGTGTTCATCGAGATCAAGTAGGTTGCGATAGCATCGCTCCACTCGAACGTCCGGATCGTGTGGAGGTCAAAATTGAAGCGCGCTCTGATCGCATTCGCTGTCTTCGTCATCGCCAACGTTGCCATTGCCGACGATTTGTCTGACATCAAGCGCGAGGTCGCCAAACGTCACGACGAATCCGTCAAGCGATTGCAGGATTGGATCGCGCTGCCGTCGATTGCCGCCGAGGATCGCAACTTCCCCGCGGGCGCGGAGTACATGGCTCGGCTCGCGCGTGAGGCGGGATTCCAGCAGGTCACCGTCCTGACGACCGACGGCAAGCCGGGCGTCTTCGCCACGCTCGATGCCGGCGCGGCGAAAACGGTCGGCCTCTACTTCATGTACGACGTGAAGCAGTTCGATCCCGCCGAGTGGACGTCGCCGCCGCTCGCGGCGCGCCTGGTCGACAAGCCAAACGTCGGCAAGGTCATCGTCGGGCGAGGCGCCGTCAATCAGAAGGGACCGGAGTCCGCGTTTCTTGCAGCGCTGCACGCAATTCGCGGCGCCGGAAAAAAGATGCCGGTGAACCTGGTCATGGTCGCAGAAGGGGAGGAGGAGATCGGCTCGCCGCACATCGGGCAGCTCGTTCATCGCCCCGAGGTTGAAGCGGCGTTGCGGAAGTGCAGCGGCGTCTTCATGCCCGCCGCATCGCAGGATCTCGACGGCATCGTCACCGTCTCCCTCGGCGCGAAAGGTGTCGTCGAGTTGGAGCTGGTATCGAGCGGCGAGAAGTGGGGGCGCGGTCCGGCCAAGGACATTCACTCGTCGTTGAAGGCGATGGTGGACAGCCCGGCGTGGCACCTTGTGAAAGCGCTCGATACGCTGGTCTCTGCGGACGGCAATACGATCGCCATCGACAACTATCCGGCGCCGCGTCCGCTGAACGCCGACGAGAAGGCGATGATCGCCGCCGCATCCTCGCGACGCAGCGAGGCGCAATCGAAGAAGTCCCTCGGCGTGCAGCATTGGATCGGCGATCTTCCATGGCAGCAGGCGAATGAGCGCCTCGAATCGCAGCCGACGGTGAACATCGAAGGCTTGGTCGGCGGCTACACCGGACCTGGCGGCAAAACGATCCTCGCGCATCGCGCGGTCGCGAAGATCGACATGCGCCTCGTGCCCGACATGAAGAAGGACGACGCCGTTGCCGCGCTCAAAGCACACCTCGCGAAACGCGGCTTCGGCGACATCGAGGTGAACGTCACCGGCGGCTACGATCCGACCGGCACCGCGGCGACGGCGCCGCTGATTCAGTCGCAGGTGGCCGTGTTGAAGCGCGCCGGAATCGATCCCGTTCTCTGGCCGCGCAACGCCGGTTCGTATCCCGGCTACGTCTTCACCAACCCACCGCTCAGCCTCGCCGCCGGGCACTTCGGCCTCGGCCACGGCAGCGGCGCCCACGCTCCTGACGAGTACTACGTGATCGAGTCGTCGACTCCCAATGTGCAGGGGCTCGACGGCGCGGTGATGTCATTCGTGGAGTACTTGTACGAGTTGGCGAGGTAGGCGAAAGTCGGAATTCTGGGGTCGCTACTTCCATTTTGAGTCGCAAAATGGAAGTAGTACCTCGATTTTTCCGATTTCCGTCCGAGAGTGCATTCGTCTTTGGGCCTCGCGGCTCAGGCAAATCGACGTGGCTTCGTCATTCTCTGCCGGATGCGCTCTGGCTCAATCTGCTTCAGCCGGAGACGTATCGCGAGATGACCGCGCGTCCCGAGCGGTTGCGTCAACTGGTCGAGGCGTCGAATCAACGCGATGTCGTGATCGATGAGATCCAGCGCGTTCCCGAGTTGTTGAACGTAGTCCATGACGTGATCGAGTCGGACTCCTCGCGCCGTTTTCTGCTGACGGGATCGAGCGCGCGCAAGCTTCGAAGAGGTGGCGTCGACCTGCTCGCCGGCCGCGCTCTGAACCTCACCATGCATCCGTTCATGGCGGCCGAGGTGCCGAGCTTCGACCTCGATCGCGCAATCGAGATCGGTATGTTGCCGCTGGTCGTCAGCTCATCCGATCCAGTGGCTACGCTTCACGCATACGCGACGCTCTACCTCGATGAAGAGGTCAAGCTCGAGGGATGGGCGAGAGACATTGGCCGTTTTGCGCGATTCCTGGAGACGGTCACCTTTTCTCACGGTGCCGTGCTCAACGTCGCAAACGTTGCGCGTGAAGTGCAGGCGGAGCGGAACACGATCTCTGCTTACATCGAAGTTCTCGAAGATCTTCTGCTCGCCTTCCGCCTTCCTGTGTTCACGCGCCGCGCGAAGCGGGAGACGACGCAACAACCGAAGTTCTATCTCTTCGACGCCGGAGTGTTTCGGTCATTGCGGCCGCGCGGACCGCTGGATCGGCCGTCCGAAATTGGAGGAGCGGCGCTCGAAGGACTCGTCGCGCAACACCTTCGCGCGTGGATCGCGTACTCATCCGGCGACACGAAGCTCTTTTTCTGGCGAACGCGTGCCGGTGTCGAGGTCGATTTCATCGTTTATGGCGACCTCGGATTCATGGCCATCGAAGTGCAGAACTCGCAGACAGTTCGGTCGAGTGACCTGCGTCCGCTCCGCGCGTTCATTGCGGATTATCCCGAGGCAAAGGCGCTCCTTCTGTATCGAGGCAAGGAGGAGCTGATGATCGGCGGCATTCGATGCGTTCCGGTCGACACGTTCCTGCGCGGCCTCACACCCATCGCCAAGGCAGTCGCGCCGTCAGGATAAACTCCAATCAATGCCTGAGCTCTCCGTGGTCTTCCCGGTTTACAACGAGGAGGAGAACATCCCCATCCTTCTCGACGAGATCGCGAAGGCGGTGGATGGCAAGTGGTCGTACGAGGTTGTGGCCGTCGACGATGGGTCGACTGATCGCAGTCTGGACGTGTTGCGCGCCAGCAGAACGAAGCATCCGATGCTGCGCGTGCTCGCGTTCGAAAAAAACAGCGGACAGACGGCCGCGCTCGATGCGGCGTGGCGGGCGGCGCGCGGAACGTTCGTCGTGTCGCTCGACGCCGATCTGCAGAACGATCCGGCCGACATCCCGGCCATGATGCGCACGCTCGAAGAACGCAACGCGGACATGGTTATCGGCGTCCGCGTCAATCGTCACGACACGTGGTCGCGGCGGATGCAGTCGAAGATCGGCAACGGCGTGCGGAACTGGATTACGAACGATCACATCACCGACACCGGCTGCTCGTTGAAGCTCGTGAAGCGCGAGGCCATCGACCGCATTCGGCTCTACACCGGCATGCACCGTTTCCTGCCGACGCTGGTGCGAATGCACGGATACAAAGTCGTGGAGATGCCGGTGAATCATCGTCCGCGGCAGTTCGGGGTTTCGAAGTACGGGGCGATGAATCGCGCGTTTCGAGGGCTGGCGGATTGCGTGGCGGTGCGGTGGATGTCGAAGCGGGTGTTGACGTATCGGGTTCGGGAGGTCGAATGACCTCATCCTGCGGCGAAGCGCGCAGGATCTCCGGTTAGGCCGCGATTCGGTTCATTCATCATGGCCGTCGCGACGCCACCGGAGATCCTGACGGCTCGCTTCGCGACCCGCAGGATAAACTTCAAAAAATGCACGCCTACGATCCCCGTAACTGGCACTGGGACCTCCTCGCCGTGTTCGGCTTCGTCGCGCAGGCGCTCTTCGCGGCGCGGTTCCTCGTGCAGTGGATCGCCTCGGAGCGCCGCAAGGTCAGCCATGTGCCGGTGATGTTCTGGTACCTGTCGCTGGGCGGCGGCATCCTCATGACGATTTACGGGGTCTTCCGCCGTGACCCCGTGATCATCCTCGGGCAGGCTCCGGCATTGATCGTGTACATCCGCAATCTGATGCTGATTCGCCGCTCGCCCGATAGTTGACGATGTTCGAACTGAACGAAGAGCAACGCAAGACGATGCTGCGCATTGCCCGGCAATCGATCGCGGCCGTGCTCGAGGGCGGTTCGCCCGATTGGAAGGTCGGCGATTTTGATGAAACGCTGCGGCAGCCGGCGGGCGCGTTTGTGACGCTGACGCGCGACGGCAATCTCCGCGGCTGCATTGGTTCCATTCGCGCGGTCGAGCCGTTGTACCAAGCGGTCGCGTCGAGCGCGGTCTCCGCGGCGTTCCGCGACCCGCGTTTTCCTCCGCTCGCGCCGGGAGAGCTCGAACAGCTCGAACTCGAAATCTCCGTGATGGGGCCGATCGAACGGGTCACGAATATCGAAGACATCGTCGTCGGACGCGACGGGCTCATCATCAGCCGCGGACCGTATGCGGCCCTGTTGCTGCCGCAGGTGGCGACGGAGTACGGCTGGGATCGGCAGACGTTTCTGGAGCAGACCTGCCGCAAAGCCGGACTGCCGCCGGACGCCTGGCGAGCACAGGATTGCCGGATCGAGAAGTTTTCAGCCTTCGTTTTCGGCGAATAACTTCCTACCTCGCAACAACTTGGCTCGCGATCGGCAAGGAGGTCCTTGTCCAAGGCGGCATAACCTCCTCTGCAAGGTGGTTTCTCACCGCGTCGCAAGCAATCTTATTCGTAGCAAAAATAACTGAGGGAGGCCGATGCCCACGAAAAAGCGCTCGTTGACGGATTCGCTGTCGATGCGTTCCGCGAAAGCGCGCCGCAAGGCGCAGTCGCACCGTACGCTGCATTGGATCGGCGGCCGGGCCGCGGCCACGCTTCTCCTCGGCGCTGCGCTCTCGGTTGGCGGGGTCACCGAGGCCTTCCAGGGGGTTCACTTCCTCGTGTTGAAGGACCTCGACACGGTCAAAGTCCTTCAGCAGCAAGGCTCGCACTCGAAAGTCGTCGCGAAGCTCGGCGATGACTTCGCCGGAAACTCTGTCTTCAAGCTCTCGCGTTCGTTGCCGGACAGCCTGGTTACGCAGCGCATCCGTCTCTTCGATGACGCCTGGCTGCCGGATACGGTCCCCGAGGCGACGGAGACGCAGCAGAGCGACGTCTTCCATCGCGAGATGCAGCGCATCAACGTTGCGATCCGCAAGCAGTTCTTCGCCAACGCCGTTCCCTTCGGCGACATCATCCACGCCAAGGCGCAGAAGTACGACGTCGATCCGGCGCTGGTCGCGGCCGTCGTCGAGACCGAGTCGCGCTTCCGGACCAATGCGCGGTCACAGGTCGGCGCACGCGGTCTCATGCAGCTCATGCCGAAGACGGGACGCTGGCTCGGTGCGGGCAACCTCTACAACGCCGAACAGAACGTCGACGCCGGCGCCAAGTACCTCAAGTACCTGAACCGCCGTTTCGACGGAAACCTCACCAAAACCATCGCCGCATACAACGCCGGCGAAGGGAACGTCCGCCGCTACAACGGCGTGCCGCCGTTCCGCGAGACGCGGTCGTACGTGAAGAAGGTCATGTCGCGCTATGAGAAGCGGAAGCAGGAGCTGAAGAAGTTCGACGACCAGCACGGCGCGGCTGTGGCGACCGACGATGCAGTGCTGACGCTGCGGTAACGACGGCCTCCGTAACCGCAACTCCTATCCCCTCCGAAACTTGACCGCAAACGCCTGGTTGCGATAACGTTTCGCGACCTCGACAACCTTGGGAGGGGAAAATGGTCAGTGTGCGTAGGGTGGTGGTTCCCGTTCTCCTGCTTGTGGCTGCCATCCCGGCATTCGGCGCGGCCCGGAAGTCCTCTTCGCATCCGCCGCGCGAGCTTCATCGCGTGGGCGATCACTGGACGCCGTACAACCCTCCCGATCCGGCGACCTGGCCGGCCGGCTCGAAGAGCTACACCATCAAACAGGGCGACACGCTCTGGGGGCTGGCGCAGCAGTTTTTCAAGAACGCCTACACCTGGCCGCAGCTGTGGGAGTCGAATACCTGGATCACCGACGCGCACTGGATCTATCCCGGCGACGTCCTCCTGATCGACTCCGAAACGACGCAGCAGATTTCCAACGCCACCACGACCTCGGATGCCGCACCTCCCGCGCTGATGCCGGAGAGTGCACCGGCGGCCGCCGCGGCAACCGGCAGCACGACGTCGATGACCGGCGATGGCTTCATTACCGCCGCGGACGGTGTCGGCGGCAGCCGCAGCCCGGTCCCGCTCGGAACGGAATTCGACGTCTACTGCTACGGCTACATCGGCGATCCGGCCGAGCCGATGCCGAACTCCATCACTGCCTGGGAAGACGCAGAGATGCGCTATCAGGCCGGTGAGATGCGGCAGGACATCAGCGGCGCGGCTGGTGATCTGGTGCTGCTCGATGGCGGCACAGCCACCGGCCTCGTTGCCGGCGACACGTATATCGTGGTCGAAACCGGCGATCTGGTCCCGCATCCGAACAAACGGACGCAGAACGTCGGACGGGAGTACATCTACCAGGGGCAGGTCCGCGTGCTCTGCGCGGACGATCACCATGCCCGCGGCATCATCACGCAGTCCTGCAACGATATTCACATCGGCGCGCGCCTCAAGCCGCTGCCGCAGATTCCGATTCCTCTCGCGCGCATCCCCGACATGCCGGCGTTCTGCGATCCAGCCAGCGGCAAGCCCAAAGGATTCATCGTCAGCGCACAAGGCGGCTGGGACACAGCACTCGGCGAGGGCTTGCTCGTGCAGGTCAACCTCGGCCAGTCCGATCAGCTCCAGCCAGGCGATTTCCTCACCGTCTATCGCGACAACGGCGGGCATGGCGAACGTCACCAGGTCCTCGGCGAGGTCGGCATCCTGACGACGAATACCCACACCGCGACCGGGAAGATCGTGGCGATGCGCTATTCGATGAAGGTCGGGGACCGGGTAGAGATTCGTTGAGGGTGTGGGGAGTAGGGGGTGGGGTGTGGGAGAAAGCCCGGCCGCATCGGGCTTGAGCTTTTCTCCCACTCCCCACTCCCAACCCCCCACTCCCCGAACTTTCCATCGACACAGCCCGTCCTTTTGCTAGAATCGCGCGTCCGGGTCCATAGCTCAGCGGTTAGAGCTACCGGCTCATAACCGGCAGGTCCCAGGTTCGAATCCTGGTGGACCCACCAGGCAAGAATGCGCGCTACCTCAAACCTCACGAACGATTTGCTCTCCCGCCGGCGCGGCGCGGTTGGGCGATCGTTCGCGGCCGGTGCGACGCTCGATCGACCGGTCCGGCATTCTCATCCCGCACAGGCGTTCCAACACCGGAACGCCTTTTCTGTCTTTGGAGGCAATTGTTGAATCAGGACGTTGAAAAGCTTTGGGAGTTGCAAACAGTCCTGTCGCAGCTCGGTGATCGTGAAAAACAACTGACCAACAAGCCGGAATCGTTCGCTGCCGTCGATCGCGAATGGCAGAACGTGAACTCCAGCATGGAGCGGCTGCGCGAGCAGATCGAAGGGCACTCGAAAGAACGCCGCCGCGTCGACGGCGAGCTGTCCGATCAGCAGGAGCTGCTGAAGAAGTATCAGGGTCAGCTCATGCAGGTGAAGAATCAGCAGCAGTACGCCGCGGCGTGGAAAGAGATCGACTCCACCCGCAAGCACGTCAAAGAGCTCGAGGACTCGACGCTCAAAACGATGACGGATGTCGAGGCGCTGCAGAAACAGCACGATGATCTCGAAGGCGGCAACGTCGATCTGAAGGCGCGATGGGACACCGAGCACGCCGCCTGGCAGCACTCGCTCGGCGATCTGCGCACCGAGGTCGAGCAGTTGAAGGCGAAAGTGGCGATGATCGAAGCGTCGCTTCCCGAACGGCTGCGCCGCGAATTCCACCGCATCTTCAAACAGCGCCAGAACATGGCGATGGCGAAGGTGGTGGCCGATTCGTGCAACGGCTGCCGAACGCGCATCCGCCCCGCCGTCATGCAGCAGCTCAAGCGCGGCGATCTCGTACACTGCGAAGGCTGCAGCCGCATCCTCTACTTGGAGATGCCCCCATCCTGAAGATCACCGCCCACGTGGACGGCGCATGCCGCGGCAATCCCGGACCGGCGTCGTACGGCGTCTACATGCGCAAGGACGACGGCGAGATCCTCGAGATCTCCGGCTTCCTCGGCACAACGACGAACAACGTCGCCGAATACGCAGGCCTGCTCGAAGCGCTGGCGACGGCGAAGTCCGAGGGAGCGACCGAGGTCGAGATCGTGTCGGATTCATTGCTGCTCGTGCAGCAGATGCTCGGCACGTATCGCGTCAAGCATCCCAACCTCGTGCCGTTGTTCCGGCGGGCGAAATCGTTGTCGCTCCATTTTCCGAAATTCAAAATCAGCCACACGCTGCGCGCCGGCAACAAGGATGCGGACCGCCTCGCCAACGCCGCGCTTGATCGTCCCGAGCGCACTCCGAATGATCGATGGATCGAGCGGCATCGTGTCAATTCGTGAGAACGCCGCCGAGGTCGAAGGGCGCATCGCGCGCGCGTGCGAGCGCGCCGGACGTTCGCGCGATGACGTAACTCTCGTCGCCGTTTCGAAAACGTTCCCGGCGTCATTCGTCGATGAAGCGATCGAGGCCGGCATCACCGAAGTCGGCGAGAACCGCGTGCAGGAAGCGCGCGACAAGAAGCCGCTCGTCCGCGGCAGCGCGCGCTGGCACTTGATCGGACATCTGCAGACGAACAAATCGAAAGATGCGGTCAAGTTGTTCGATGTCATTCAGGCCGTCGATTCGCTCGACCTCGCGGAGAAGCTCGCGCGCGCGGCGGACAATCAGGGCAAGCGTCTGGAAGTCATGCTGCAGGTCAACATCGGTGATGAGCCGCAGAAGAGCGGCATCGCGAGGAGCGACGTCGAATCGATTGCGAAGCAGGCAGCTGCGCTCGCGCCGCTGCACGTCATCGGACTCATGGCCATCCCGCCGATTGGCACTCCGGAGGAGTCGCGTCCATACTTCCGCGAACTGCGGTCGATGCGCGACGCGCTTGGACTGCGGCACTTATCGATGGGCATGAGCGAAGATTTCGAAACGGCAATCGCGGAAGGATCGACGATGGTTCGCGTCGGCCGCGCGATTTTCGGAACTCGAGGTTAAATGGGACTCATCACGCCATTCTTCAACGCGTTTCTGATCGTCCTGCAGGTCATCCAATGGATCGTTCTGGTCTGGGTGATCATCTCGTGGCTGCTCTTTTTTGCCGCGCAGACCTCGTTCCGCTGGCGCTACAAACAGGCGTACGTGATCCTCAATCAGCTCAACGACATCTTCACGCGGATGACCAGCCCGTTCTTGCGCCCGTTCCGCCGTCTCGTCCCGCCGCACAAGACGGGAGGGATCGACTGGTCGCCGCTGCTGCTCCTGCTCGCGATCTACATTCTTCGCGGCGTCGTTTCGTACCTGTACACGGCACTCGTTTTCCGCAGCTGAATCACAGCCGCGGATTGATGTTGGTGCCGGTGCAGAAGAACGGCGAGCCATCGATACCGCCCGGGCAGACCAGGACGCCGCCGGCGGGGGCGATGATGAGGAGTAGTAGAAACGGCAGGCATTTCATTGTTTTCATTGGAGTCGGCTTACGGCTTCGGATTGACGTTCGTGCCTTTGCAGAGCGCGGTCGTGCCGTTCGATAAGGTTGTGCCGGGAGGGCAGACGAAGACACCGCCGGCGGGGCCGATGATGCCGGTGCCGGTGGCGCCGTTGGGGACATCCGCGGTGGGAGCCAATGCGGCGGGTGAGCATCCGTTGCCGAGCGATGCGGCGTCGAACTCGGCGACCATATGCTTTGTGGCGAGGTTGCCGAACATGGTGATCGTTACCCAGTTCTGACTGGGGCGCGGACCGACGGTTTGCGACTCATGAGGCGCGAGCACGCTTGTGCTACCAGCACCGGTCATGACTGTCGGAAAGCCACTAACGCTACGGGTCACCGAGTAGCCGGTGCTACCGCCATTGTTGAGGTTCAGATACATCCATCCTCCGACGTCAGCGGTGCTTATTGACGGATAGAACCCACGGGCTGTAGAGGTGGATGACGTGATAGCGAATATGGGTACGAACGGGCCAGGGCACAAAGCGTGGCACGGTTGAGACACATTTGGATTGTCCGCTTCGTCGAAACGTACGACCTCCATTGCCGGGAGCGCGCTGTTCACCGCCAGTGAGGCGCCGCACGCGCCGGCGCCGAATCCCTCCCGCCAGATCGTGTAATTTGTGGCGAAGAAGCCGGGGCCTCCCTGAATGAAACGGGCGGCGAATGTTGACGGCAACGGCTGCCGCCGATCCTGAACGCGGTTGGCGGCCGGAGTGAAGCGGTCGTAGAACGTATATGGCAGTTCCGTCGCTGCGTTCGATCCCGCCGCCCCTCCCTCGGGCACAGCGCGAATATGAACCATCGGATTGCCGCCGGCATCAAACTCTGCGAGAAGATCATTCCGCGGGCTCGGGCCGATCTGTTGATAGTCGCCGATCAGGACGTTGTCAAAGAGAAGATCGGTCGCGTAGCAGAGCGGGTCAGACGGCAGACGGGTGGTGCAGCTTCCGACGACATCGATCGTTGCATAGCCAATCACGTTGGCGTGTACGCCGCCAACTCGAGAGGTGCAGTTCGGCGCGGCTCCGAACTGCAGCGCATCGCGAACGCCAGCCATGACGGTTGCTGGATGCTTCCGGGAAGCGCATCGCACTCGATCGCTGCCTTGAAGTTCGGGTTGGCATAACCCGGTCCGCTGGGTGGCGAGGTCAACACTCCCAGTGGCGACTTCACCGTCGTTGGACCTGTCCCCACCGGCGACGCAACGATGCCGCGGACAAGGATGTCCTTCAGGTTGATGCTCTGAACGTCGTATCCGGCGAGAAAGATGTTGAAGGTGAGAACGGGGAAGGCCCAGTCGGTCCAGAGAGTCACGTGCGCGATCTGCGAATAGCGCGAGACGTTCGTGATCGTGAACAGCGTCGTCTGCTCGCCTGTCTTCTCCAGATCGACTTCGAAGTACGGAAGGAGCAACGTCGCGGCGGGACCGACCTTGATGTCGCAGGTGGCGTCATTGTCGGGCGCTCCGGCCGCCGCGGAAACCGTGATCAGAAGCGTGAACAGGGCCAACGCGATCGCTGTTTTCATTGCGGCTCCTTGCGTGAATCGGTACCTTCGGCATCATCGTCGTTCGCTGAATCACGGCGGAGGATTGATGTTGGTTCCCGTGCACTGCTGCGTCGATCCGTTGGTAAGCGTCGTGCCGGGAGGGCAGACCGGGACGCCGCCGGCCGGGCTGATTACGGCGCCAATGCCTACCGCCGGAGAGCAGCCGTTGCCGAGGACGGCGGCGTCGAACTCGGCGGTCAGGCGGTTGCCCGCAGCGGCGTTGCCGAATTGCGTGATCGTCACCCAGTTCTGGCTCGGGCGCGGGCCAACCGTACTCGAACCGATCGGAGCCAGGTTGGACCGCGCGTTCGTTGGGAGACGCTCGCCTCCCGATTCTTGCGTCACCGAGTAGCGCGTGCTGCCGCCGTTGTTCAGATTGAGGTAGAACCAACCACCGACGTCGGCGGTCGAAAGTTGCGGATAGATTCCTGAATGTGAAGCGCTCGAAGACGTGGCGTTCAGTGTGGGCGGCGTCGGTGCCGGGCATAGCGTCGGACAAGGCGTGGACGTGTTGGGGTTTTCGTGCTCATCGAACCTGACGATCTCCGAAACGATCATGCTTCCGGACGCGAACGCATCCGCACAGCTGCCAGTGCCGAAGCCCTCGCGCCAGACGGTGAGGTTCGTCGCGAACGCCCCGAGCCCACCCTGAACGTAACGCGCTGCAAATGTTGAAGGAAGCGGCTGTCTGCGGTCGATTGTCCGTGTCTTCGCCGGCGTGTAGCGGTCGTAGAACGTGTAGGGCAACCGGGTTCCTACATTCGATCCCGCTCCCCCTCCTTCGGGCACCGCGCGAAGATGAACCATAGGATTGCCACCGGCATCAAACGATGTGGCCAATGACCAGCTCGGGTGCGGAGCAAGTTGCTGGTAGTCGCCGATCAGCACATTGTCGAAGAGGAGATCGTTCGTGTAGTAGAGCGGATCCGCCGGAGAGCGGGACGTGCAACTCGCGACAAGGTCGATGGTCGCGTAGCCGATCGCGTTGGCGTGGTCACTGCCGTGGCCGATGTCGCTGGCGTGGTCACTGCCTACAGCTCGGTTGCATGAGCTTGTCCCGCCAGTCGTAAGCGCCTTGCGCACCTCCGCCATGATCGCCGCCGGCACGACTCCCGGAATCGTGCCGCAGTCGGTTGAGGCGCGGAGATTGGGGTTGGTTGCAGGCGAGATCGATCCCGGTGTGATGCCGTTCGACGACGCGATCGTATTTCGTATGAGGACGTCGGCAAGGTTGATGGACTGCACGGCGTAACCACCGAGGAAAAGGTTGAAGGTCATCACTGGATAGGCGAAGTCGGTCCAGAGCGTGACGTGGGCGATTTGTGGGTATTGCGAGACATTCGTTACGGTGAAGAGCGTCGTCTGTCCGGATGTGCCGGCCACATCGACCTCAAAGTACGGCAGCAACAGTGTCGCGGCGGGACCGATCTTGATGTCGCAACTGTCGTCGTTCCTGGTCGACGCCGGTGTCGTGGTGGTTCTTACGGCTCGTTTCCGATCCGCCGCAGTCGTGAGCGGAAGCGCGATTGCGGCGGAGTCGGTACAGTGCGCGGTCGAGCCGTTCGTGAGCGTCGTTCCGGGCGGGCAGAGGAACACGCCGCCGGCGGGTCCGATCGGTGCTGCCAAACTCGGGAAGGCCGCAGGCGAGCAACCGTTGCCGAGTGAGGCCGCGTCGAATTCTGTCGTCATCAACGGCGTCAGGCCGGGTTTCCCCGTAAAGGCGAACATCGTCTCGGTTACCCAGTTCTGGCTCGGGCGCGGACCGAGGCTGGTCGTCGATCCAATCGGCGCGAGTCCATCGAGGCTCGCCGAGTAGGTCGTGCTGCCTCCGTTGTTGAGATTGAGATAAAACCAGCCGCCGGCGTCGGAGCTGACCAGGGCCGGATACAACGGAGCCGACGATAACGTCGAGGACGCTGCCGGCAGCCGCGGAGGCGCGCGTAACGGGTCACTTCCCAGCGCCGACGGGTTCTCATGCTCATCGAAGCGAACGATGTCCGCCACGGTCATCGTCGATGACCTTGCGGCATCGATGCAGTTCCCGCTGCCAAAGCCCTCGCGCCAGATGTTGAGGTTTGTCCGGAACGCGTTCGGACCGCCTTGAATAAACCGCGTCGCGAACGTCGCCGGTAACGGCTGGCGGCGGTCCAGCGTTCGCGTCGCAGCTGGTGTGTATCGATCGTAGAACGTGTACGGCAGCGCGGTCGCGGGCTTCGATCCGACGCCACCGCCTTCGGGCACTGCCCGTATGTGAACCATGGCGTTGCTGCTACCGTCAAACGAAGACGCCGCCGTTCCGGCCGGAGTTGGTCCAAGGCGCTGGTAGTCGCCGATGAGGACGTTGTCGAACAGGACATCGTTCGTGTAGTAGAGCGGATCGGTAGGAAATGCGGTGGTGCAGTTCGACACGATGTCGATCGTGATGTAGCCGCTCGCATTCGTGTGCTGGCCACCGACAAGATTCGGGCAACCGGCCGGATCGCCCGGATTGAAGACGCCGGTGGTGAGAACGCGTCTCAGCGCCGCAACGAGCGCAGGAGTGAGCACTCCCGGTTGGTTCACGCAATGGATCGAAGTGCCGCCGCCCGCGAAATTCGGGTTGGCGGTGAAGCCGGCGGAAAGTGGGCCGACCGGCGACAGCGCCGTGGCGGGGCCGGTGCCCTGCGCCTGAGCGACGGTGCCGTGCAGAGCCGCGTTCATCGAGATGCCCTGCACGTCATAACCGGTGAGGTAGACGTTGAAGTCGAAAACCGGGAACGACCAATCGGTCCAGATCGTCACGTGAGCGATCTGCGGCAGACGGCTCACGTTCGTGATCGTGAACAGCGTGTCCTGCGTGCGATTGTCCACGTCGACCTCGAAGTACGGCAGAAGCAGCGTAGCCGCGGGGCCGACCGTCACATCGCAGGAGTCATCGTTGTTGACCGTCGACGGGGAGCCGGCAAACGCGGACGTGGCGATGACCAGTAGCAGAAACGCCAGGCATTTCATTGTTTTCATCATGGCTGCGGGTTGACGTTTGTGCCGGTACACCTTGTCGTCGATCCGTTGGTGAGCGTCGTGCCGGGCGGGCAGACGAAGACGCCGCCCGCGGGAGCGATCGGCGGGGCAGCGGGAGTACGGGAAACAATGTAGCCATCTTCGGCAGTCACGGCTGCCGGTGTGCAGCCATTACCGAGCGACGCCGCGTCGAACTCACCTGTCAGTCGGAATCCGCCACGGGCAGTGCCGAACATCGAGATCGTGACCCAGTTCTGGCTCGCGCGGGGGCCCTTGATCGTCGTCGATCCCGCCGGCGCGAAGTTGGTTCGAGCACTCGTCGAAGTGGGCACGCCGCCCACATCCCGCGTGACCGAGTAGTTGGTACTGCCACCGTTGTTGAGGTTGAGGTACAACCAGCTGCCGATGTCGCCGTTAGCGTAGTTGTACGGAAAGATGTTGGTGTTGTCCAAGTCGGCCGATGACGTGGCGGGCAGGGCTGGGTAAATAATCGGCGTCTCACCGACGCTGCTGGATTGCACGAAATAAACGGGGTTGTCGTGGTCGTCGAAAGCGATGATCTCCGCAATCGGCAGGTTGTAGTTTTGGCCGGCAGTCTCGCAACTCCCTCGATCGAGGCTCTCGCGCCAGATGGTGAGGAGAGTCGCCAGCCCAGCGAATCCGCCGCGAACGACGCGCGCCGCGAACGTAGAGGGAAGAGGCTGCCGCCGATCGATCGTCCGTCCAGCCGCCGGCGTGTAGCGGTCGTAGAAGGTGTACGGCAGCCCGGTCTTTACGTTCCAGCCGGCGCCGCCCCCCTCGGGAACGGCTCGGATGTGGACCATCGGATTGGCTGCCGCGTCGAACGTCAAATCGGTCGAGCGTGGGTAATTGGGGGTGGTGTAAGGGCCATACGATGTATGCGCTCCGATCTGCTGGTAATCACCGATCAGCACATTGTCGAAGAGCAGGTCATTCGTGTAGTAGAGAGGATCTGCCGGAGAGCGGGTCGTACAACTCGCCACCACATCGATCGTTGCGTAGCCGACCGCGTTGGCGTGGTTGCCTCCGACGTAGACGTACGAATTGCATGAGGTCTCAGCCGGCCCGACGTTTCCGATCGTAAGAGCTTTGCGTACCGTCGCCATGATCGTTGACGGCAGGACTCCGGGAGTGTTCGCGCAATCGAGCGACGCGCGGAGATTGGGGTTGGTGGTCGCTGACATCGATCCCGGTGTCGTGTTGGACGTGGCGCCGTTCGGCGGAGCGACCGTGTTTCGAATGAGGACGTCGGCGAGGTTGATGGCCTGCACGTCGTAACCGCCGAGGTACAGGTTGAAGGTCAACACCGGATAGCCGTAGTCGGTCCAGAGCGTGACGTGCGCGATCTGCGGGTATCGCGTGACGTTCGTGACGGTGAAAATCGTCGTCTGGCCCGACGTGCCTGAGACATCGACCTCGAAGTGCGGCAGCAGGAGCGTCGCGGCCGGTCCGACTTTGATGTCGCAACTGTCGTCGTTGTTGGTCGTAGTGGTCTGCGCCGGCATTCGCGCCGCCCGGACTCGCGCCGCGGCTTCAAGAGGCGGCGCGTTCCGCGTCGTGTTCACGCACTGATCCGTTGATCCGTTCGAGAGCCGGGTTCCAGGCGGGCATGCGAACACTCCGCCCGAGGGGCCGATCGGTACCGCGGAGCTGGGGAAGGCAGCAGGCGAACAGCCGTTGCCGAGCGAGGCGGCGTCGAACCCCGCGGCCATCACGCGCGTCTTGTTGGGGGCAGCGAAATTGCCGAACTCCGTTACCGTCACCCAGTTCTGACTTGCGCGTGGACCAACGGTCGTCGTCGATCCGGCAGGAGCGAGGCCGAGAGGCGTATTCGCCTGTTGCGTCGCGGAGTAGGTCGTGCTGCCGCCGTTATTCAGATTGAGGTAAAACCAGCCGCCGGTATCGGAGGCGCCCAAAACCGGATACAGCGGATTGGACGATGACGTCGACGAGACAACCGGCAGCCGCGGAACGGTACTACCGAGAGCGACGGGATTCTCGTGCTCGTCGAAACGCACGATGTCCGCCACGGCCATCGTCGCCGACTCCCTGGCATCGCTGCATGTGCCGCTGCCAATTCCTTCGCGCCAGATATTGAGGTTTGTCCGAAAGCCGGCCGGGCCGCCCTGAACGAAGCGCGCGGCGAATGTGGCCGGCAACGGCTGGCGACGGTCGATCGTCCGCCTGGATGCCGGCGTGTATCGATCGTAGAAGGTGTACGGCAACGCAGTGGCGATCTTCGATCCGGCGCCGCCGCCCTCGGGTACTGCTCGAATGTGCACCAGAGGATTGATTGCCGATTCGAATACCGAGTATTCGCCATCCGGGTGTGGCCCGATCTGTTGGTAGTCGCCGATCAGGACGTTATCGAAGAGTAAATCGTCGGTGTAGTAAAGCGGATCGGATGGAAAACGGCTGGTACAACTCGCGACGACGTCGATGGTCGCGTATCCGATCGCGTTCGCATGCACGTTCCCGACGCCATCACACAGACCACCGAGCGGCGACGTGAATACCCCTTTTGTAAGCGCATCACGAACGGGAGCGATGATGCTCTGCGGCACGAATCCCGGCAGGCTTGCGCAATCAAGAGGCGATCGGAGATTGGGGTTGGTGTCGACCGAAAGCGAACCGATTCGCCTTGTCGAACTTGTGCCGCTCAACGAACCGATGACGCCACTCACCAGGATGCTGCCGATGTCGATGGTCTGCTGGCCGTAGCCCGCGAGGTAGACGTTGAACGCCATCACCGGATAGGCACGATCGGTCCACAACGTCACATGCGCGACCTGCGGGTAGCGCGTAACGTTGGTTACGGAAAAGACCGTTGTCTCCGCCGGGCCATTCACCACCTGGACCTCGAAGTACGGCAGAAGCAGCGTAGCCGCGGGGCCGACCGTGACATCGCAGGAGTCATCGTTGTTGACCGTCGATGGGGAGGCGGCAAACGCGGACGTGGCGATGAGGAGTAGCAGAAACGATAGGCATTTCATTGTGGTGGCGTTACGGCCTCGGATTGATGTTCGTTGCGGTACAGAGGGCCGTCGTCCCGTTCGACAGCGATGTCCCCGGCGGACAGACGAAGACACCGCCGGCGGGACCGATGACGCCCGAGCCTCCGTTCACCGGCGTGATGAGTGCGGCCGGTGAGCAGCCGTTGCCGAGCGATGCGGCGTCGAACTCCGCGACCAGCCGCTTTGAGCCGAGGTTGCCGAACATGGTGATCGTTACCCAGTTCTGGCTGGGACGCGGACCGATTGTTAGTGAGTTACGAGGCGCGAGGGCGCTTGTGCTACCAGCACCCGTGATGATCGTCGGAACGTCGCCAATGACGTTGTGCGTCGTGACCGAGTAGCCGGTGCTGCCGCCATTGTTGAGATTCAGATACATCCACCCTCCGACGTCAGCGCTGAAAAAAATTGTTGGATACAGCGCACTGAACGTGGCACTGGAAGACGTCGCAGGGAAGGAAGGCGGGGTCGGAGCGGGGCACAAAATATTACAAGGTGCAACCACAGATGGATTGTCGTGTTCGTCAAAACGCACGATGTCCACGGCCGGCAGCTGCTGGTTCGACGCCAGAGAAGCCCCGCACGCGCCTTTGCCGAATCCCTCCCGCCATATCGTGTAATTTGTGGCGAACGCGCCCGGCCCTCCCTGAATGAACCGGGCAGCGAACGTTGACGGCAATGGCTGCCGCCGATCCTGGGTGCGGTTCGCCGCCGGCGTGTAGCGGTCGTAGAACGTGTACGGCAGCTCCGTCGCTACATTCGACCCCGCTCCCCCTCCCTCGGGCACAGCGCGAACGTGAACCATCGGATTGCCGCCGGCATCAAACGATCCGGCCGATGTCCCCGCAGGCTGCGGCCCGATCTGCTGATAGTCGCCGATCAGGACGTTGTCGTAGAGAAGATCGGTCGTGTAGTACAGCGGATCCGACGGCAAACGGGTAGTGCAGCTTCCGACGACGTCGATCGTTGCATAGCCGATCGCGTTGGCGTGAGTGCCGCCGACAGAATTCGGGCAAGCTGCTAAGGCCCCCGGATTGTAGACACCGGTGGTCAGCGCCGAACGAACGGCAGCCATGAGCGTCGGCGGGAGGACGCCGGGAATGGCATCGCAGTCGATGACTGAGTTGAAGTTCGGGTTGGCATAACCGGGTCCGCCATTCCCGCGGGAGGTCAACGCTCCCAGCGGCGATTGCACCGTCGTTGGACCTGTCCCCACCGGCGACGCAACGATGCCGCGGACGAGGATGTCCTTCAGGTTGATGCCCTGAACGTCGTACCCGGCAAGAAAGATGTTGAAGGTGAGAACAGGGAAGGCCCAGTCGGTCCAGAGCGTCACGTGCGCGATCTGCGAATAGCGCGAGACGTTCGTGATCGTGAAGAGCGACGTCTGTTCACCGGTCGCAGCGAGATCGACTTCGAAGTAGGGAACCAGCAACGTCGCAGCCGGACCGACCTTGATGTCGCAGGTCGCGTCGTTGTCGAGGGTTCCGGCGGACGCCGACACCGCGACCAGAATCGTGACCAGGACCAACGTTATCCATGTTTTCATTGCGGCTCCCTCTTTAGAGTTGAAGGACAAGTTATGGTGTTACACCATACAAAGCCACACTTATTTGAGCCGTATAATCACGGCTGATTGTGATGGGAGGGTGTCCATGCAAGGTCTTACACCGCTCGATATTCAGAAGCAGACGTTCGCGCGCGGCCTGAAGGGCTACAACGTCGATGAAGTGCGCGGTTACCTGCACCTGATCGCCGAGGAGGTCGAACGGCTGGTCCGAGACGTCGACCGGCTCGCGCGCGAAAACGCCATGCTGCGCGAGGAGCTCGAAGAGCACAACGCCCGCGAGCGCATCCTCAAAGACACGCTGCTGTCCGCCCAGAAAGTCTCCGAGGATGTGCGGGCGAACGCGCACAAAGAGGCGGAACTGATCGTGAAGGACGCCGAGCTGTTGTCGGACCGCCTGACCTCGCAGGCCATGTCGCGCGTCGGCGATCTTGAGCGCGCCATTCAGGATCTGAAGATCGAGCGCCGCGGCAATCGCAACAAGCTGCAGTCGATGCTCGATACGATGCAACAGCTCGTGATGCTCGACGCCGAGCAGGAAGCGAACGAGCAGCCGATCACGGCTATGTTCCGGGCGCGGGAGTCGTAGCACTGTCACTGCTGATCCGCAATCTGTCGCAGATCGCCACGCCGCTCGGCCGCGACGGCCTGCGCGGCCGCGCCATGCGCGAGCTGGCCGTCTACGAGAATGAGGTCATCGTCGTTCGCGACAATCGCTTCGCATTCGTCGGACGCGAATCGGACATCGACGCCGATCTTCGCTCGAGCATCGATAGCGACTTCGATGCGCGTGGCGCCACCGCCGTCCCAGGCTTCATCGATTCGCACACGCATCTTCCGTTCGCGGGGTATCGCGAGACGGAGTTCAATCGCCGCTTGCAGGGCGAGACGTACGAACAGATCGCGGCATCCGGCGGCGGGATCGCATCGAGCGTCCACGCAACGCGGCGCGCGTCGCAGCCGGAACTGGTCGACAACATCCTCGCGCGCGCCCGCACGATGGCGCGCTACGGGACGACGACGGTCGAGGCGAAAAGCGGATATGGGTTGTCAGTCGAAGGCGAGCTGAAACAGCTGCGCGCCATTCGCGAGGCGAACGAGCAGTCGCCCGTTCGCCTGATCGCGACCTGCCTCGCCGCGCACGATTTTCCGCCCGAAGGACGAAGCAGCGCGAGCGCGCGCCGCGGCTATGTCTCGACGATCATTGGCGAGATTCTTCCGGCCGTCGTCGAGGAGAAGCTGGCCATCTTCTGCGACGTCTTCGTCGAACGCGGCGTCTTCACCAACGAAGAAGGCGATGCCGTCTTGCGCGCCGGCGCCGCCCTCGGCCTGGTCCCCCGTATTCACGCCGACGAGCTCTCCGACACCGGCGGCGCCGCCCTCGCCACATCCCTCGGATGCGCATCCGCCGACCATCTGATGCAGATCTCCGACGCCGGCATCGCTGCTCTTGCTGCATCGAACACGGTTGCCAATCTGCTCCCGGCGACGAGTTTCTTCCTCATGTCCGACCGCTACGCGCCCGCCCGCCAACTCATCGACGCCGGCTCCATCGTCTCGCTGTCAACCGACTGCAATCCTGGAACGTCGATGACCGAGTCGATGCCGATGGTGATGCAGTTGGCCACGCTGCAGATGAAGATGACCGTCGAAGAATCGCTGACCGCCGCCACGTTGAACGGCGCGGCATCGCTGCAGATCGCGCACGAAACAGGATCGATCGAACCCGGCAAACGCGCCGACCTGGTTCTCCTCGACGCGCCGAACTACCTCCACCTCGTCTACCACTTCGGCGTGAACCTCGTCACGCGCACGATGCGCGACGGTGCGTGGGTCAGTTAGAGCGGCAGGTTGCGCCGCCGGCCGAATTCCTGATCGACCTTGCGCAAGATTTCCAGCGCGCGGTCGCCGTACGCATCGGCCACATACACGCGCGCCTCCCACGGCTGCGGGTCAGCGAAGACGATCGATTCGCTCCCGAGCATCGCGAGCGCCGTTCCAGCTTGGATGACGTAAGGCACCGCCGCCTTCTCCAAACGATCGACCAGCTCCGCCACGAGGTCCGGCGACTTCTCTTCGACGAGCGGCATCAGATTCCCGAGATGCTCCGGCTCGTCGAGCAACTCCGGCACGAGCGCCACGTCGCAATCCGAACAGCGCGCGATGCCGTCGCGGTATTCGCTTTCGCATTCAGGGCAGAACATGGTTCGCGAATCTTACGCGTAGAACGCGACGATCTTTCCGTACAGCTTCGCGCCGATCGCGCTCTTCGCCTCGGCGGTGCAACCGGCGACATGTGGGGTGAGGATCAGGCGCGGGTTGTCGGGCCAGCTGCGGGTGGGCGGCTCGGGATCGTAAACGTCGATGGCGAGTCCGCCGAGGGCGTTGCGGGTGAGGGCATCGAGCGCGGCGTCGACATCGAGCACTTCGCCGCGCGCTGCGTTGATGACGATCGCGCCGTTTGGGAGTGCCGCCAATTGGTGCTCGCCGATCATCGTTCGTGTTTCGGGCGTGAAGGGAACGTGCAGCGTGAGGATGTCGCTCTCGCGCAGCAACGTCTCGAGTGATGTGACTCGTGTTGCACCGCGTTCCGCGAAGTCGTCATCGCTGATGTAAGGATCAAAGGCGCTCACGCGCATCCGGAAGGCCGCCGCGAGACGCGAAACGCGCATGCCGACCTGGCCCAGGCCGACAATGCCGAGGCGGTGGTGGCGAAGCTCGTGGCGTGAGGCGCAGCCGTCGCGCGTCCATTCGCCGTTGCGCATCTCGCGGTCGTACTGCGGCACGGTCCGCGTCAGCGCGATCATGAATCCGATCACCAGTTCCGCGACGGCATTCGCGTTTTCGCCGGGCATGTTGATGACGGCGATGCCGCGTTGCCGCGCCGCTTCCATGTCGATGTTGTCGGTGCCGCTCGTCCCTTGCGCGATCAGCTCGAGGTTTGACGCCGCATCGATGACGCGCTTCGAAACGCGGTTGTAAGAGCGGGTGACGAGGATGTCGCAGTCACCTACGATCGATACGAGCTCGTCCTCCGTTTTCACGGGACGGTCGATGATTTCGAAGCGGCCGTCGTCCTTGGCGCTTGTTAGCAACGAGCGATCGACATCCGCCGCGATTAGGAGACGCTTCACTTTTTCAACTCTATCCTGCGTTCGCTGCGCTCCGCAGTATGAAGTTATTGCACCACCGGAGATCCTGACGTGCGCTGCGCTCCGCAGGATAAACTCGCCGCAGTTGCGCTACCTTCGCAAACATCGCGTCGCCCTCATCGCGCTTGCCGTTTATCACCTCATCTTTTTCTTTCCGACGCTTTTCATGGGGCGCATCGCGTCGCCGAACGACGTCTTCTTCAACTTCGAACCGTGGAAGAGCGTGCAGCAGGTCAGCGCGCAGAACTCGCTGCTCAACGATCCGCCCACCGCGTACTACACCGTCCTCTCGCTGATCAAAACCGACTGGCGCGCGTTCCATTGGAACCCGTTCATCGGCTCCGGCGTGCCGGGATTCGGATCGACACTGCTCGCGCCGTTCAGTATCTTTCCGGCGCTGCTGCTGCCGCTGCCGTGGATCTACACCGGCATCATCCTTCTCAAACTCAACGTTGCGTTCTGGCTCGCGTATCTCTGGCTGCGCGAGGAGCGCCTCGGCAAGCGCGGCGCGGCGGTCGGCGCGATCCTCTTCGCTGCCGCCGGACCGATCGCAGTGCGCTGGTGGTGGCACGTTACGAACGCGGCGCCGCTGTATCCCGCGCTGCTCTGGATCGCCCTGCGCACCGCGCGCGGCAAGCGCACGCCGGCCTGGGCGATCGGTCTAATCGCGCTCTGTTACGCGCTCTCCGCGTTTCCGGCGACGATGGCGTACGGCGCGTATGCGGCCGTTGCGTACTTTGTTTTTCTCGCGATTCGCGAGCGCCGTTTCGCGCCGCGCGTCCTGGCAACAACTGTATCCGCGACGCTCCTCGGCATCATGATCGCGGCGCCGTCGTTCATTCCGCTCGCGCAACTCGTCGACCGCAGCGGCTATCTCGGATCGCGCGCGAACGCGGCGGCGGAGCACGTCTTTCCGCTGCATCATGTCGCGCTGTTCGTGAATCCCGATCACCTCGGCAACATCGCGCTGCGCGACTGGCGCGGCGACCGCGCGCTGGGGAATCTCAACAACTACATCGAAGCGACGGTTTACATCGGCATCGTCGCGCTTCCGCTGATTTTTCTCGCGCTCGCGAACCGGCACGCGCGCTCGCGATGGTTCTGGATGGCGATGCTGGCGGTCATGCTCGCGGCGATGTTCGGGATGCCGGTGATCGCGAAGATCATCGGCAGCCTGCCGGGATTCAAGTACTCGCCGCTGACGCGCATCCAGATGATGATGCCGATTGCGGTCGCCTATCTCGCTGCCTCGGGTGCGGCGTTTCTGTCGCGCGGCCGATTTCGAGTCGCGATCGCGGTCGTTCTCGCAGTCGCCGCGGCGGGCGACCTGGCCGTGTTCGCGGGACGCTTCTATCCGTATCTCGATCCGCACTTGGCGTCGCCGCCGACCGGCGCGACGGTTGCGTTTCTGCAGGCGCAGCCGAAGCCGTTTCGCATCGCGCCGTTCTTCGATTACCTCTGGCCGAACAGTTCCGAGTTGTACCGGCTGGAAGATGTGCGCAGTCATTTTTCGTCCGAGGGAAGTTATCGGCGGCTGCTGGAACGGATCGATCCGAGCGCGGCGCTCACCACGTCGACGGTCATCAACTTCAACAGCCTCAAGTTCAACTTCGACGATCCGCTCGTCTCGATGCTCGGAGTCCGCTACTTTCTCGAGCAGCGGTCGATCGACGTGATGAAGTGGACGATTCTCAAGAGCACGAAACCAGCGGTGAAAGAAATCGCCGCGACGGTGCTCGAACCCGGCGGCGTCATGCAGCGCCACGTGCGCGTCGACCAGGAGCCGTTTTACGCGATCGAGTTGCCGATCGAACTGCAGGCGACGTTCGGCCGCACGCCGCACCTCGACGTGACGCTGATCAAGGGGACATCGATCGTTTACGCGCGCTCGTTCACGGCTGGCGACATCACGGCGCTGGGCAAGATCTACATCCCGCTGCGTCCTTACGCGCGGCTCGGCGAGACGGTGATGCTGCGGTTGGCGTCGCGCGGAATGCGGGTGCGGATGCTGACCGGCGCGACGGAGATTGCCGGTGATGCGCCGCTGTTTTACGACCGCGTCTCCACGCCGTTGATTTTCGAACGCGATCTGCCCGACGGCCGAATCTTTCGCAACGTCGCCGAAGTGCCGCGGTTCCATGCGGTGACACGCGTACGGCGGATGACGGTCGACGAACTGCTGGCGGCGAAGAACATCGACTTCGCCGACGAGGCGATCGTCACCGATTCGCGCGCAGTGAATGTCGACGCGTCCGACGCGGTGGTGATGCTGCGTTCGTATCAGGATGACGAGCAAATCGTTGATGTCTCCGCGCCCGCAAAGACGCTGCTGGCGTCGTCGCAGAAGCTGACGCCGGAGTTGCGCGTCACGATCGACGGACGCGACGCCGAGCCGGTCCAGATCAATGTCCTGTTCGCCGGCGTCCCGATCCCATCCGGCAATCACCGCGTCGTCTTCACGCAACGCCTCGGACGCAGCTGGTGGCCGCTTTCAGGAATCGCGTTGCTGCTGCTGATCGCGCTGTCGATCATCGAGGCGCGGCGGCGTCACTTCGGCGTCGCCACCAGGATGATCTGATACGCGAACAGCCCGCGCCAGATGCGCGTGATCCACGTCAGCACGCGTTCGCCGATGCGCAGCAGAAAGTCAGGCATCCATCCGATGATCAGGCGGATGGGGACGGACGATCCGCGCACAGCGATGATGCGAAACCCGGCGTTCTCCACTTCGCGCCGAATCGTGCGCATAGTGAAGAAGCGAAGGTGGGTGAAGTCGAGGATGCCGCGGTCGCGATATTCGAAGACGCCGAAGAGCAGCCCGAGTCGGACGGTGATGTTGGCAATGTTCGGCACGGAGAGAAAGAGGACGCCGTCTTCTGTCAGCGACCGCTTCACCAGTCGCAGCAGGTTCGTCGAGTTACGCAGGTGCTCGATGATGTCCGCGAGCACGATCGCGTTCACGTTCGGCGGCAGCGTCTTGACCGTCTCGAGATCGGTGATGACGACTTGATCGAACCGTCCGCGAAGCTGGCCGAGGCGGTCGGAGTCGTACTCGAATCCAATGGTCCGATCGAAATGCTCGCGCACGGCCGCGCCGAGCTCCCCGCCCGCCGCGCCGAGGTCCAGCAGCGTCCCGCCGCGCGGCGCAAACCGGCGAATCAGCCCGATCAGAATCCGATGGCTGCTGCCTTCGAAGTCCTTGAATGTGTAGACGTTCGGCACGACCGCGGGAGGGTAGTGGATGGGGTGGGGGAACACAACAGCAACTACTGCTTCAATATCAGCGATTGAAGTCGAACCGATCGCATCGTGCCATCTGGCGAAGGGTCCGCGTTATTAGCAGGGCGAGCAGGTTTTTAATGCACCGCCACGCCGCCGATGTTCTTGAGCGAGATTGAAATCCCGATGCTTGGCTCGGTGTGCTCGACTGGCGTGTAGACGATGTAGCGGCGGTACTCGACGGCGATGCCGTAGCAGGAGGCGTTGCCGCCGATCAGGTAGCGTTGCTCGAGGAACTTGCCTTGCTTCGCGTCGTAGTTGATTTGCACGTCCGCGCGGAGGCGGTTACTGAGGAGCGACGAGCCGGTATTGATGCGGAACTGGCTCGAGCCGGGAAACGTCGACGGCACGCCGTTCACTGGCGGCGGACGGTAGGACGAGAACCATGTGAAGTTCAGGTACTTGTCGGCGATCGCGCCGGTGCCCATCAGGTTTGCGGAGAGGCTGGTCTGATCGAGCTGGTGCGAGACGTTTCCGAACGTCGCCGCGGCGTCGAGCGTGATCGACTGATACGGATTCACGTGCAGGCCGGCGATGAGCGGCGTAAATCGTCCCTGCTGCGGCACGTTCGAGCCGGGGAGTCCGCCGGCGGTCGCCGAGGTGAATG
>DASYJY010000057.1:0-5334 GCA_035995985.1 Thermoanaerobaculia bacterium
CATCATAAGCGTCCGACTGAAATCGCCACTCGGTGGCGCGCAGAGGCGGGCGAAGCGCCCGCCTCCACAGCGTTTTACAACCGCACGATGCCGTTGTAGGTTTCCGGCCGGCGGTCGCGGAAGAACTGCCAGGTGTTGCGCACTTCGCGGATCTTGTCGAAGTCGAGATCGGCGACGACGAGCGCGTCCTGGTCGCGCGGGGCGATGGCGATGATCTGCCCGCGCGGGTCGCAGAAGTAGCTCTGCCCGTAGAACTCGCCGATGTTCCACGGCGCTTCGATGCCTACGCGATTGATCGCGCCCACGAAATAGCCGTTCGCGACGGCGTGCGCCGGCTGCTCGAGCTTCCAGAGATATTCGGAGAGTCCGGCCACGGTGGCCGAGGGATTCATCACGATCTCCGCTCCGGCCAGGCCGAGCTCGGGCGCGCCTTCGGGGAAGTGGCGGTCGTAGCAGATGTAGACGCCGACTTTTGCGTATGCCGTTTCGAAGACCGGGTATCCGAGGTTGCCGGGGCGGAAGTAGAACTTCTCCCAGAAACCGGGAGCGACGTGCGGGATGTGGTTCTTGCGGTACTTGCCGAGGTACTTGCCGTCCGCGTCGATGACGGCGGCGGTGTTGTAGTAAACGCCGGTGTCTTCCACTTCATACAGCGGCACGACGATGACCATGCTGTATTTCTTCGCGTACTCCTGCATCAGCTTCGTGGTCGGACCGTCGGGGATCTTCTCGGTGGAGTCGTACCAGCGCGTGGTCTGCTCGGCGCAGAAATACGGGCCGGTGAAGATTTCCTGCATGCACAGCACCTGAACGCCCTCGGCGCCGGCCTGGTCGATGTACTTGAGCGTGCGCTCGGTCTGCGCCTCGCGAATAGTGTCGAGCGATTCGCTCGTATCGCAAGCGAGGGATGTCTGGATCAAACCACCTTTGACGATTCGGGACATGCGTTTTTTCTCCGATTTGGGACTGTGGATTATCTCACGCGGGTGCTCACCAGCAACGATGATCGTCGTCGGCGGTTCGGGTGGAGGCGGAGCCGGTTCGGGCTGCGGAATCGGCTCGGGCGTGATCGGGGCAGGTTCCGGCTCCGCATCCGGCAGCGGTTCGGGATCGGTAGGCGCCGGCATTTCAACGCCGCCGATTTCGATGATAGTCGGGACGTCGACGAAAACCGCAGGCGCCGGAATCTCAATACCAGCAACCTCGATGGCCGTCACTGGCTTTTCGGGCGAGCGTCGCTCGACCGATTTTGGCGCCGGAAGGAAAAAGCCGAACAGCTTGCGGAAGAAGTTGGAGATCGTCACCGAGACCTCTTACGCGATCGCCGGCTCCGCATCGACGATGTCGCGCGGACGGAAGACTTTCATCAACAACAGATGCGTGATCGCGGCGACGCCGAAGCCGACGAACCAGGCGTAGTCGTACAGCGGACGAAGCGACGGGACGACCAATCCGATCCACGCGGCAACGCAGCCGAGGAGCGTCGCGAAAACGGCGCGCCAGTTCCAGCCGGCGGTGTAGCGGTAGACGCCGTCGGTGCGATAGAGGTCGCCGAGGGCGAGCTGCTTTTTACGCACGATCCAGTAGTCGACGATCATCACGCCGCCGATGGAGCCGAGGCCGCCGGAGTAGCCGAGGAGCCAAGTGAAGATGTAGCCGGAGGGATCGGCGAGCAGGCGCCACGGCTGCATGGCGATCGCGAGCAGCCCAGTGATCAGGCCGCCGGTGCGGAAGGAGATCCATTTCGGGAAGGCGTTAGCGAAGTCGTTCGCGGGCGAGACGACGTTCGCGGCGATGTTCACCGAGAGCGTGGCGATGACGACGGTGAACATCGAGATCGCGATGACCAGCGGCTGCTTGAACTGGGCGACCAGTTTCAGCGGATCCCACAGCTCGTTCACGCTCATCGTCGGATAGATGACCAGCGCCGCGGAGGTGATGATCACGCCCATGGCAGCGAAGACCGTCATCGTCGTCGGCAGCGCTACCGTTTGACCAATGGCCTGCTCGCGCTGGCTGCGTCCGAAGCGGGTGAAGTCGGGCATGTTCAGCGAGAGCGTGGCCCAGAAGCCGATCATCGCCGTCAGCGACGGGATGAAGATCGGACGGAACTGCGCCCACGTTTCGAATTTGCCTTTCTCGTGCAACAGGTAGCCGAGGCCGTGCGCGCGCCAGACCGCCCATCCAAGGAGGAGCGCGGTCATGACCAGGACGAACGGCGCGGCCCAGTTTTCGAAACGGCGGAGGAGGTCCATGCCGCGATAGATGATCAGGATGTTCAGCGCCCAGAAGAGAAGGAACGAGATCCACTCCGTCGTCGGATGGCCGGCGAACTTGCCGAGGAGCGACGGCCACCTGGGAAGGATCGAGGTGAAGAACGTGTGCAGCGCCTCGCCGCCGATCCACGCCTGAATCCCGAACCAGCCGCACGCGACGATGGCGCGCATGAGCGCGGGCAGGTTGGAACCATATGTCCCGTAGCTGGCGCGCGCGAAGACGGGAAACGGGATGCCGTACTTTGTTCCGGCGTGCGAGTTGAGCAGGATCGGGACGAGCACGATCGTGTTGCCGACCAGAATCGTCAGCAGGGCCTGCCACCAGTTCATCCCCGCGCCGATCAGGCCCGACGACATCATGTAGGTCGGGATGCAATGCGCCATCGCGATCCAGAGCGCGGCGTAGTTATACGTGGTCCAGTTGCGCTGGCTCACCGGCACCGGCGCGAGGTCGTGGTTGTACAGCGCGCTGGTGCGGATGCCTTCGTCGGAGCGAAGCTCGACGCGTCCGTCAGGATGGTGGATTAGTTGGTCTTGCATGATGTGCGCGACATTGTGCCAGACCCCGCGAACACGCAACTACCGCGGAGAAAACGCCAGGCCGCGTTTGAGGAACTTACCTTTGCCAGGCTTGCCGACATAGCGACCCTCTTCGATCACCAGCTCGCCTCGCGACAACACCGTCTTCGTAACGCCCTTCACCTTCCACCCCTCGTAGCAGGAGTAATCGACGTTCATGTGATGGGTTTTCGCGCTGATCGTTCTCTCTTCATTCGGATCGAAGATAACGATGTCGGCGTCACTGCCTACTGCGATCGTTCCCTTCCGCGGAAAAAGTCCGAAGATCTTGGCCGCAGCGGTCGAGGTGATCTCGACGAAACGATTCAGTGAGATGCGGCCTTGAGCGACACCGCCGTTGTAGATGAGCGACATCCGCTCTTCTACGCCCGGCCCACCGTTCGGGATCTTTGAGAAGTCGTTCTTCCCCAACTCCTTCTGCTCTTTCATGCAGAACGGACAGTGATCGGTCGCGACCACTTGGAGGTCGTTGAACTTCAGCCCGCGCCACAGCGCTTCCTGGTTCCACTTCTCGCGAATCGGCGGCGTCATCACGTACTTGGCGCCCTCGAATCCCGGCTGTTCGTAGACGCTGTAGTCGAGGAAGAGATACTGCGGACAGGTCTCGGCGTAGGCGTTGATGCCGATGTCACGCGCGCGTGTGACCTCCTGCAGCGAGTCGTCGCAACTGAGGTGGACGATGTACACCGAGGAGTTGGCCATCTCCGCTAATGCGATGGCGCGATGAACGCCTTCAGCCTCCGCCTTGGTCGGCCGAGTCAGCGCGTGATACTTCGGCGCCGTCTTCCCGTCGGCAAGCGCCTTCTTGACGATGGCATCGATGACGACACCATTCTCCGCATGCATGCAGATCAGCCCACCGTTCTCGCCGGCCATCCCCATGGCCTTGAAGATCGTGGCGTCATCGACCAGAAACACTCCCGGATACGCCATGAACAACTTGAAGCTGGACACCCCCTCATCGATCATCGATTTCATTTCCGGCAGTCGCTCGTCCGGAAGATCGGTGCAGATGAGATGGAAACCGTAGTCGATCGAGGTCTTACCATCCGCCTTGGCATGCCATGCATCAACGGCCTGCTTCAGCGACTGCCCCTTCCCCTGAACCGCAAAGTCGATGATGGTGGTGGTCCCACCATGCGCCGCTGCAATCGTCCCCGTCTCAAAAGTATCCGACGCGGACGTCCCCCCAAACGGCAACTCCATATGCGTATGCGGATCGATGCCGCCGGGGATGACCAGCCGTCCCTTCGCGTCGATGACCTTGTCGGCATTCGCATCAATCGACTTCCCGATCGTGACGATGGTGCCGCCATCGATGAGAATGTCGGCGTGGTAGTCATCGACAGCGGTGACGATGCGGCCGTTTTTGATGAGGGTGGTCATGGCGCCTCCTTGCTCACGCTATGCGCGCGGCAGCGCGCGATTGTAGCTCCGCATATCAACGCCCGCAGGAGATGCGCTCTTCAGCGCGTGCTCAGGTATTGCCGCAGCGCCCGTGAGAGTTGGGGCATGCTGGTCGTAGCGGCTTCCCAAACGATGTCGCGATCGAGATCCATATACGCGTGGACGAGCCGGTTGCGTGTCGCAGTGATCAAAGGCCATGGAACGTCGGGCAGTTCTTCGCGCGCGGAGACCGAAAGCTTACGGCCGCTTCGCCCGCGTTCTCGATCAGCTTGACGATACCCGAGAACAGTAGACCGTCACGGTCGAAATCGTCGCGCGAGCGGCCCGCGAGAAAGCGTTCGATCTTATCGGCCGCTTCAAGGATGTGCGCAGGCGAATTGCGTCACTCTCCTGAATACTGAACCTCCGCATTACGGACGACTTCGTCCCGGAAGTGGCGGCTCAGTTCCTTCGGCGTCCGGAGATCGACCTTGCGTCCGAGCTTTTCCGTTAGTTCGATTTCCATTCGGGCGAGCTCGAAGAGGCCCACCCGCGCTTCGTCGTTGAACTCGACCAGAATATCGACGTCACTTTCAGGCCGGAATCGGTCCGTGAGAACCGATCCGAAAAGCGCCAACTTCCGAATCTGGTTCCGCTTGCAGAATTCGACCACATACGCGGGATCGAGTTGAATGTGCGAGGCCATCGCTGAGAATTCTAGCGCGCTGCCGTGACGATTCAGCCGCCGATCCGAGTCGTGATCCAAATGTACAGACGCCGCTTCTACGCGTTTACGGGTTTGCGGCCGTTCGCGTGTAATGCCCCGCGAAGGTTGCATTCATTCCGAAATGGCCGTCCACATTTCGCTCCGTGACATCGAGTGCTTTGCGCGAGAAGCGGATGACGATGCGGTAACCGTCGGCGTCGGTCCAAGAGACGGTGTCGTCTTTCAGATCCGCTTCGAAATCGAGCTCGCCGATGTTGGGGCCGTATTTTTCGTTCTTCGTGTTCCAGAGGGCGATGCCGGTCACTTTGATGCGGTTGCCGGGGAGTGACTTGATGTCGAGCGATGCTTCGTCGTTTTCGCCGGGAC
>DASYJY010000058.1:0-20145 GCA_035995985.1 Thermoanaerobaculia bacterium
GCTGACGGCCATGATCGAGCGCTGCCCGGTTGCCAATGGGGCGCTACTTACCTACGACCCCAACCCGGCGCTTGCCGTGCCGGGCGTGCGCGCGGTCTTGCCTATGTTTCCTCCGGGATTCCATGCCGGCGGCGTGGGAAGGGATTTCATGCCGCATGCAGGTGTCGCCGTGGTGGCTACGAATACCTGGGCCGCGCTTCAGGGCCGCAGGGCTTTGAGGCCCACGATCCAATGGGACAACGGTGCGCACAAAGACTACGACTCAACGGAGTATCGCAAGGAGCTCGAAATCTCGACTGGCAAAGCGGGGAAGAGTGTACGCAGCAAGGGTAACGCCGACGACTCGATGCTGGCTGCCGGCACACCTGTAGAAGCCACGTATTACGTTCCCCACCTAGCTCAGACCCCGATGGAGCCTCCAGTAGCTACCGCTCTCTTCAAGAACGGCCGGATGGAAGTTTGGGCCGCGACGCAGAGTCCCGACTACGCGCAGCAGGTGGCCGGTCAGGTCGCGCTAGGCCTTCCTCCCTCCCTGCCGAACGGCGAGGAAAACGTCGCAAAGGCACGGCAAGCCGCGACGGTTCACATGACGATGGTGGGTGGCGGCTTCGGACGCAAGTCGAAGCCTGACTACATCGCCGAGGCGGCCCTGCTCGCCAGGCAGATGCCCGGCGTGCCGATACGCGTACAGTGGACGCGCGAAGACGACGTCAAATTCAGCTACTACAACGCCGCCAGCAGCCAGCACCTACAGGCGGCGCTCGGCGGCGACGGGCGGCCGACCGCACTTCGCCAGCGCAGCGCTCTCACTTCGTTCTTCGGCACGCTCTTCCCGAATTCGGATACGCCTGGGTTGAGCGCCGCCGAACTCGATGGCGCCGCGCAGCTGCGCGCTTCGCTCGCGGACGGAGGCAAATACCCGTACGCCTCGGGCATCGAACGCGCGCAGGGCCTCGAAGATATGCCGTTCGACATCCCGAACATCCGCATCGAGAACTGCCCGGCTCGCAACCACATCCGGGTCGGCTGGATGCGCTCGGTGGCCAACATCTACCATGCCTTCGGGATCTGCTCGTTCGCCGACGAGATGGCGCACGTCGCCGGCCGTGATTCCAAGGACTATCTGCTCGAGCTGATCGGGAAGGGCCGCATTCTCCCGCTGACGGACGAGGAAGTTGCGGAGTATCGCAACAACGAGCTCCCGTGGAAAATGATCGAAGTGCCAGTCGACGGCGGAAAAATGGCGCAAATCGTCCCCGGCTTCCCAGCCGACACGCGGCGGCTGCGCGGAGTAGCGGAAGCGGTGGCGAAGGTCTCCGGCTGGGACGAAAAGGTCAAGCAGTACAAGAACATGAAGGGCCGCGGCCTCGGCATCGCCGTCCATCGCAGCTTTTTGAGCTATGTCGGTATCGTGGCCGACGTCTCACTCAACGACCGGAACGAGGTCACGATCAATGACCTTTTCGGTGTCATCGACTGCGGCCTCGCGGTTAATCGCGACCGCGTCATGGCGCAGATGGAGGGAGGCATCGTCTACGGCCTTAGCTACGCCCTTCTCGGCGAGATCACGGTGAAGAATGGCGCCGCCGTGCAGAACAACTTCGACGATTACCAAGTCCTCCGTATTCACCAGACGCCGAAAATTCACGCGTACATTCAGGATCCTCCCGCGGAAGTGGTGAAGGAGTACGACGGCAATGTCCCGCCGACCGGCGTAGGCGAGCCGCCGACGCCCGCGGTGGCTCCCGCCGTCGCCAATGCCATCTTCGCTGCAGGCGGACCTCGCATTCGCGAGATCCCGTTCAAGAAGTTTATTACCGTCCTCTAAACCAGTCGTTGGTTAGTGGAACAATGAAGGCATTTTCGCATGGACTGCGTTATTCGCAGTAGGGTTGGAGGAGAAGGTCTCTCTTCTAGCCCGCGGTCTATGTGGGTCGTTTTCGTTGGATTGTTGATATCTCTCTGCATTACCAGTTGCTCGACGATCGCTCCACCACCACCGCCTCCTCCCGAATCTCATTGGGTGCCCAGGGGAGACGGTTGGGCGCCGAGGCAACATGGCGTCAATGGAGTCGTTATTTTTGTCCACGGCCTTTTCGGGGATGCGGACGGCACGTGGCGTTTCGACTCTAAGCATGCTTCCTGGCCCGAGTTGGTAGCGAAGGATTCAGATTTCGCCTCCGATGATGTTTACGTTGTGGGCTATGCAACGTCTTACGGCAAGGGTACATTTAGTATTGAAGAAACAGCGGTGCACGTCCTTCAACAGTTATACGATACGGGTCTACTTAGCTATGACCGTATCTATTTCGTTACGCATAGCATGGGCGGCCTGATCGTAAAACGCATGCTCAATATGCTAAATGACAAATCGGGTGTTGCCGACCTGCATCGAGTTCGTGCAGTCTTGCTTATTTCAACACCGTCCCAAGGAGCTCCTGTTGCGGAAATAGGTACGTGGCTCCGAATGAGTCCAATACTCAACGACTTGATACCTGCGACCTTTAACACATTTCTCCAAGGCCTTGAAGACGATTGGGCAAGGATGTTGCGCGGTCGCGACCGCGATCACGCGGACTATCCACAGGTATACTGTGCGTATGAAACTCTGCCGATCCATCACCTCCGTATCGTCAGCCGAGTTTATGCCGCGACTCGCTGTGACAACGAGCTTTACCCCATGAACTACGACCATGTGCAAATTGTAAAGCCGCGCGATATGAGCCACGACCCGTATCCATGGGCGAAGGCTCGCATTCATGAAGCGGACGAACTGAGGGTCCATTAATTCAGCATCTCACGCAACTCACAACCATGCACGAGATCGACAAAGTCATCGCTGTCCATCGCAGCTCTCTGAGCTATGTGGGCATTGTGGCCGTCGTTGCCCTGATACTCGCGTGCTCCACGCATACGTCTCGGCCCATACAGGGCGGCGCCGGCTCCGTCTACAAACGCGTGGACGGAGAGGGGATGCAAGGCTTCACCGACGGCGATAGGCGCCCAGTGGCCGGCTCGCGCTACAGCGTCGTGCGCGACGCCGTCTTCGCCAACCCATATCAAAAGGTATGGGGAGCGAAAGGGAACGCGCCGCTCGAGCGCTTCCCGGTCACGTTTATGCCGCTGATCAAAGGCATGCTGCCCGGCGGCGGGACGTGGCAGTTCCTCGCCGCAGCCAGACGCGTGCTTGCCTCCGATTCTGACCTTCGCTGGGGGCCGGATGGGAAAGGCTACCAACGCCTCCTTCACGCCAACGCCATCATCATGACCGGTCGATGGGAGATCACCGAAGATACGCCGTACAGCGGCTACTTCCACAAAGGGAGCCGCGGCCTCATCATCGCCCGCTACTCCACGTGCTGCACGGAAACGCGCCGCGGCAACATGCGGTCGCTTTCGATGATCGGCCGCATCTACCCCACCACCGATCCGAACCATCCTGAGCCGCTGCCGACCGCGAGCTTCATGAGCCAGGAAGACATCGGCGGCGAGGTGACGGCGAACATCAACGACGCCAAGCTGCGCAACGCACCGAACACCACCGTCACGCGTCGCGGCAGCGGCATGCCCATTCTCATGCTGTCCGGGATTGCGTTCAAAAAGGCCGAGAAACAGCCGACCATCCGGCAGGTCTACCAGATCGCCGAGCTTGGGAAACCGCCTGCCGAGCCGACGCGCGCCCCCGAGTTCATGCAGCTTACCGTTGCCGCGGGACAGCCGGTCATCGCTGGCGATAACCTCGACTTCCGCGACGAGATCATGGCCCACATCTACGACCCGGGCGACCCCGCGCCGAAACGGAAGCTCGTCTTCGATGTCGAGACTTCCGACACTGGCACCACACACGGCACTGCATTCAAAGAACGCCGCGACATTACCAACTGGAAGAAGATCGGAACCATCACCTTCGATGCTGCCGTGGTCTCGTTCAACGGAGACCACGTGTTTCACGTGAACCATCCGGCCTGGCGGGAGGATCGGAACGACCCGCGGACGGTGGTTCAGAAGTAGCAGAGTTCTCATTCCCCACCATGCACGAGATCGACAAAGTCATCGCCGCCTGCCGCTCGGTAGTCGCCGCCGGCAACCGCGGCGTGCTGGTCACGGTCGTTCGCACACAGGGCTCCACGTATCGGCGGGCAGGGGCGCGGGCGGTGATCGGCGAAGATGGGACGCTCGCTGGCGCCATCAGCGGTGGGTGTCTGGAGCGCGACATCGCGGAGCGGGTGGCGATGTGGCTGGCGGATATGGATCCGCGGCTTGTCACGTACGACTCTACCCGCGGCGATGATCTGATCTTCGGGCTCGGGCTTGGATGCCGCGGTGTGCTCGATCTGCTCATTGAGCCGTTTGATGCGACGCATCTTCCGCGGCTCGTCACCGACTTTGAGTGGAACGGCGTCGAGCCGGCCGAGTGGACGACGATTCTTCCGAATGGCGAGACGATGATCGAGATCCTTCGACCGCCGCGTGCGATCGTCATCTTCGGCGGCGGCGACGCGGAACCACTAGCTCAGTTTGCCCGCGCGGTCGGATGGCGCGTCAACGTGGTCAAGCCGCGGGCGGAATTCGATGCGCGCGAATTCGATGCCGCGGTGGTCATGACGCACAACTTCGCGCGCGATGCCGACATCCTGCGGCAGCTTCTCGCGTCTCAGATCCAGTACATCGGTCTCCTCGGTCCGAAGTCGCGCGGCGATGAGTTGCTCGCGGAGATCGGCGCCTCGCGCGAACCTCGCCTCCGGAGTCCGATCGGACTCGACCTCGGCGGCGAGACCCCGGAAGAGATTGCGCTGTCGATCGTCGCCGAAATTCAAGCCGCGTTCGAACGCCGTTCGGCGCGTTCGCTGCGCGAGCTCAAGGTGCCGATCCACGAGATGAGCACGTCTGAATCGCCGTTCAAACGGTGAGTGCGGCCGCGGTGAATCGCCGTACGCACATGGTGTTTCGCCCCGAACACACGGTGTTTCGCCCCGAACACATGGTGTTTCGCCCCGAGCACATGGCGTTTCGCCTCGAACACATGGTGTTTCGCCCCGAACACATGGTGATTCGCCCCGAACACACGGTGTTTCGCCCCGAACACATGGTGTTTCGCCACGAACACATGGTGTTTCGGCCCCGAACGCATGGTGATTCGCCCCGAACACACAGTGTTTCGCCCCGAACACACCGTGTTTCGTCCTGATCACGCGGGGAACCCCTCAGATCTAGCGTTGATCCGGCCCACTCGCGTGAGGAATGGCCATGTACCAGAGGCGACTCGCTCTGCGCAGTGACAAATCGCGACCTTACCAGCCCGACTGCGCCTGACTCTCATCAAACGATCGCCATCGCCATGTGCCCCATGCCGCCGATGCGCAGCTTGTCGGTGCGGCGGGCGAAGTAGCGGGCGTTCAGCGCCTCGGCGCCGAAGTCTTCGGCCGCAGTGAAGCCGAGGCGGCGGAGATCGGCGAGGAGGGTGGCGGGATCGAAGAACGTCTTCCACGGCTCGCCGACGGCGGCCACGCGTTTCGCCAACGCGTTGAAGATCAGACGTGACGTCCAGCTCATCGACTCCGGCGGAACGGAGTAGTCGAAGGCGACGGCGGATTGTTTCGGCAGCGATGCGATGTAACGAAACGTCGCGTCGATGGCCGGCCGTTCGAGATACGGAACGACGCCGAGCCAGGAGAAGAACGCGGGCTTTGTTTCATCGAAACCGGACCTGCGCAGCGCGTCGTCGAGTTTCGTCGTCGTGAAATCGATCGGTACGAACGTGAGCGACGACGGGATCTCGATCTCGCTGTGCGCAAGCCGCTGGTGCTTGATCGCTTGCGTCGCGGGATGATCGACCTCGAAGACGCGCAGCTCGGGAAAGGGATTGCGATAGGCGAAGGTGTCGAAGCCCGCGCCGAGGACGACGTATTGCCGCACGCCGGACGCCACGGCGGACGCGAGCGCGTCCTCGGCGAACCGGCTGCGCATAACGAAGAAGGCGCGAAGGTATGGCCCCAGCTTCGTCGTCTCGCGCGTCGGCGGATTTGTCCGCAACTCGTGCGCAACCTCGGGACGAATGATCCGCAGTGCGATCGGATCGTTGAGCACGAGCGGACGATCGCGAACCTGATGCGCCGCGCGCCGTTCGGCGACGCGGTCGGCGGTGCGGCTGGCCTGGCCTTCCTGCATCGCCCGATTGTAGAGTGACGCGCGCAGGAGAGAAATCGATGAAACGAATCGTCGTCGCGTTGTTGTTCGCCGCCGCCGCAGCTCATGCCGATCGCTGGCAGCCGTCGGATCGCCTTCGCATCGCCAATGTCACTGATCCGCAGATTTCGCCTGACGGTAAATCGGTCGCGGTAGTCATCGCGCGCGCGAACGTGAAAGAGAATCGCTGGGACGGCGATCTCTTCGTCATCGATACGTCGACCGGCGATCAGCATCAGCTCTCGTACGACCGCCGCGGCGTCGCCGCGCCTCGCTGGTCGCCGGATGGTTCGCAACTCGCGTTCCTCGCGAATGCATCGAGTGATCGCGATGCGAAGCGGCAGATCTGGATGTTGCCGGTGCACGGCGGCGAAGCGCATCGCATCACCGACACCGCCCGCGGCGTGCAGCAGTACGCGTGGAGTCCTGACGGTTCCGAACTCGCGTTCGTCACGAGCGATGATCCGGTTGCGAACGAGGAGAAAAGCAATCACGCCTTCGAAATCGGCGACGACGATTACCTCACCGCCACCGCGCCAACGCCCTCCCACATCTGGCTCGTCTCGGCTTCTGGCGACAAAGCCCGCCGCCTGACGAGCGGTTTGTGGAGCCTGCCGGTTGCGCACCCCCCTGGTCCCGCGCCGTCGCCGCTGGCGTGGTCGCCGGACGGCAAGATGATCGCTATCACGCGCCGAGAAACGCCGCACGGCGGCACGCCGAACAGCAATCGCGTCGCGCTCGTCGACGTCGCCTCGGGCAACGTCACGCGCCTGACCGCGCGCGATCAGGACGAAACGCAGCCATCCTTCACGCCCGACGGTACGCACATCGCCTACTGGCACTCGCGCGGCAGCGAGCCGGGAGGCGAAAACGCGATCTGGATTTCTCCGGTGAGCGGCGGGCCGGGCGTCGAGGTGACGAAAGGCCTCGACCGCAACGTCTATCGCACGATCTGGCTCCCAGACGGCAAGTCGTTCATCACCGGCGGCCACGACGGCACGTCTAGCGCGTACTGGCTCCAGTCTCTCGACGGCGCCGCGCGCCGCCTCAACCTCGGCGGAGTCGAGCCGTACTTTTCCTTCTGGATCGACGTGTCGATGGCGAAGAACGGCGCGATTGCTTTCACCGGTTCGACGCCGTCGCATCCGCGCGAGTTGTACGTGATGTCGTCCATCGACTCGGCACCGCGCCAGCTGACGCACGTCAACGATGCCGCCGTGGCGGGGAAAGAGCTCGGGCGCACCGAGGCCATCACATGGAAGAACGAAGGCTTCGAGGAAGACGGCGTGGTGACGTACCCGCCCGACTTCGACGCCACGAAAAAGTATCCGCTCGTGCTCTACATTCACGGCGGTCCGCGCTCGTCGTCCGGCGTCGGCTTCGCCACGATTCCGCAGTCGTTCGCGGCGAAAGGCTGGATCGTATTCCAGCCGAACTACCGCGGCAGCGACAACCTCGGCAACGCCTACATCCGTGCCATTCGCGACGACGCCGGCGCAGGTCCGGGCCGCGACGTCATCGCCGGGCTCGAAGTGCTGAAGAACCGCGGCATCATCGACGAGAACCGCATCGCCGTCGGCGGTTGGTCGTACGGCGGCTACATGACGTCGTGGATGATCGGCCACTATCCGATCTTCAAAGCCGCGGTCTCCGGCGCCGCCGTCAACAACCTCCTCGACGAGTACGTCCTTTCCGACAGCAGCCTCTCGCGCCGCCTGACGTGGGGATCACCGTTCGTCGGCGACAACATGAAAAAGTACGTGGAGCAGTCACCGATCACGTACGCGTCGAAGATCAAAACGCCGACGCTGATCATGAGCGACACCGGCGACGTGCGCGTCCCGATCACGCAGTCGTACCAGATGTACTACGCCTTGAAGGACAACGGCGTGCCGGTCAAGTTCATCGCGTTCCCCGTCAGCGGCCACTCGCCGGAGGACCCGATCCACGCGACCGAGATCGAGAAGCAGTACGTGAATTGGTTCGCGCAGTATTTGAAGTAGCGTCTTCATCTGCGTCAGATCTGCGTCAGATCTGCGTACATCTGCGGATAGAGCTTCATCCGCAGATTACGCAGATGAGCGCAGACGAAATAATTGCTCCACCCCCTCCCTTTGCGTATCCTTGCCGGCCCGGACCATCCGCGGCCGGACATGCTTTTGACAATCTGGGCAGCTCCTTGAGCCATCGCAGAAGGCGAGGCTCCGCTAGGCCAGAAGGAGGATTTATGAGGACTTATGAAGTCCTGTTCATCCTTTCTCCGCAGGTACCGGAGGAAGAGGCGACGACGCTTTCGACAGAGTTCAAGCGCATCGCCGAGGGGACAGGCGCGAAACTCACGCATGAAGAAGCGTGGGGACGCCGCCGTCTCGCATATCCCATCAACAAGTTCAACGAAGGCAACTACCAACTCCTCGTGTTCGAGACCGAGGCCGGGCTCAATGAGCTCGACCGCCGGATGAAAAACTCGGACCGGATCCTGCGCCACATGATCGTGCGCACGGATCTCGATCACAAACGCGCCGAGAAGCTGGCCAAGCGCAATCCGAAGAAGGAGCGCTTGCGCCCGGCTCCGTCCTTCGCGCCAAGCGGTTCGGCACCGGTTGCGGCTCCCATGGAAGACGTCGCCGTCGATGCGCCTGAAGCCGACGAAGCGGCTCCGGCTGAATAAGAGGAGAGGAGACCAATCATGGCAACTGAAATGAGACGACCTGGTGGTGGCGGCGGCGGTGGCGGACGCGATTCCGGCGGCCGCGATTCGGGCGGACGCGGCGGAGCGGGCGGACAGCAGGGCGGAAAGAAGAAGTTTTTCTTCCGCCGCAAGCGCGTCTGCAAGTTCTGCGTGGAGAAGCTCGAGTACATCGACTACAAAGACATCAAGACGCTGCAGCAGTTCATCCCGGAGCGCGGGAAAATTCTTCCGCGCCGCATCTCCGGCACGTGCGCGCTGCACCAGCGCAAACTGCAGAACGCGATCAAGCGCGCCCGCATCGCGGCCATGCTTCCGTTCGCGACGGACTGATACGAACCAATGACCGAGACTCTGCAGCAGGACGAGCCGGTGGCGATACCGGTGCGCACGTTCGGGAAGCAGGCCCGCAGCATGGCCGGCTACACGCTCGTGACGGCGCTGATGTTCGTGTCGCCGCTGTTCGTCTTCATCCCGGCGTCGCTGCTCCATTGCGGAATCCGCATCGGACGGCGCGCGGCGTTGTTGCTGCTGATCCTCTCATCCGCCTTGGCGGCGCTGCTGATCTATCCGGCCGCGGCCTCGGCGACAGCAGCCGAGGCGACTGCGAGCTACGCGTTCCTGCTGGGACTCTTCCTCGCCATCGCCGTTCCCGCGCTGGCCGTGCTGCCGATGGTGGAGCGCGGCGAGAAGTTCGGCCGCGTGCTGCTGTACGCGCTCGTGATGAGCGTCGTCGGACTTGCAATTACCGAACTGACGATGCGCACCTTCGCGAATTTCTCGCCGTACGCGGCGCAGGTCGCGGAAGCGCATCAGACGGCGGCCAAGCTCGTGGCCGGCTACGCGAAGGCGGGCTTTCCCTCCGATGCCGTCGCATTTCTCCGGAAGTGGATGGACATCGGCGCGTACTGCCTCCCTGCGTTCCTGTTGATCGACGTCACGATCGTGTTTGTATTCAGCCTGGTCATGCTCGGACGGCTTCGGGCGTGGCGCGATTTCCTGCTTCGGCGCACGGCCGACGCGGTCATCGTCAATCCCTATCGTTTTCGTTATCTCTCAATCCCCGAATGGCTCCTTTTCGCGTTCGTCCTCGGCGGCGTTTCGCCGTTGCTGAACGGGATGCCGCAACAGATCGGCGCGAACATCCTGGCGATGGTCTCGTTTCTCTACTTCCTGCAAGGGCTGGCGATCTTCCGATCGTTCGTGGCCTCGACGGGCGTAGGGATGATGGGCTCACTCTTCGCCTGGATGCTGCTCATTCTGCTGACGCTCGGCGGCATCGCGCCGCTGCTGCTCTGCATCGCGGGGCTGTTCGACTCGTTTTTCGATTTCCGACATTTCAATCGAAAGGATCACTCTGATGAAAGTCATTCTCATTGACGAAATCCGCGGCCTCGGCGGCCGCGGTGACGTCGTCACGGTCAAGGATGGCTACGCGCGCAATTTCCTGATTCCGAAGCAGCTCGCGCGCGAAGCAACCACCGGCAACCTCAAATCGATCGAACAGGAGCGCAAGAAGTGGGCTGCGCTCGGCGATCAGGAAAAGGTGGCCGCCCAGAAAGCAGCCGACAGCGTGAAGGGGACGAAGATCGTCATCTTCAAGCGCGTCGGCGATCACGGCAATCTCTTCGGCTCGGTGACGTCCAATGACATCGCCGACGCGCTCACGAAGAAGGGCATTGAGGTCGACAAGCGCCGCATCGAGCTGGCGCATCCGATCAAGAGCGTCGGCATCCACGACGTCGAAGTCCGTCTGCACCGCGAAGTGGCCGCGCACATCCAGGTCGAAGTCGTCCCCGAGGGGAAGGAACCGACCGCGGAGCAGGCGCCAGTTGCTGCCGCAGCTCCCGCTCCGGCCGAAGCAGAAGCGGAAGCGTAGTTTTCGATTCGCGATTTCAAACCGCCGGCTCCTCGCCGGCGGTTTTCTTTTTGCTGCTGATATCCTGCCGGCCACATGAGCGACGACCGTTTTGTCGATGCTCCGCCTTCGGGAGCCGAGGGATGGCGCGACGTCTGGCTCAACGACAGCCGGTTTCGTCAGCGCAAATCCGCATTCGGCTTTCTGCTGCGATTGTTTCAGCGCCTGCTCGACCGCGCCACGCGTGCGGAACGGGACCGGCAGCGCGATTTCAATCTCGCGATGCTCGATCTGGTCGGCGACCTTCGCTCCGACATTGGCAACATTCGCGACGATCTGAAGCGCGACATCGAGACGGTGCAGCGCGATGTCCGTGTCGCTGATGAGGCGCTTGCCGAGGAGGTGCGAAAAATTCGCGAGCTGATTCCGATCGCCGCAAAGCGCAACGACTCGCTGATCGCGGCGCTCGATCAGAAGATCGAAACGGTTGCTGTGCGCGTGCGCGATGTGACGAATCCGGTGATCGCGTCGTCGATCGCTTCGGACTTTCTCTACCGCCGGTTGGAGGATGGTCTACGCGGCGTGGTGGATGTCGCTGATTACGTGGCTGTGGCGAAGGAGCCTGTAGTCGACATCGGCTGCGGACGGGGAGAGTTTCTGATCGCTTGCCGTTCCGCTGGTATCGCTGCACGCGGATTCGATACGAATGAACGATCCGTCGCTGATCTCGTCGCCCGCGGCATCGATGCGACCGTTGCGGGCGTGCCGGGATGTTTTGCGAATGTCGCCGATGCGTCGATTGGCACCGCCGTCGCGATGCACGTCGTCGAACACCTGCCGGTCGATGCGCTCTTCGCGCTGTTTGCCGAGTCGTCGCGCGTGCTCCGTGCCGGCGGATTGCTGATCATCGAAACGCCGAATGCCGAATCGCTCGCGGTCAGCGCTTCCGAGTTCTGGCGCGATCCAACTCACCTCGCGCCGCGGCACCCGGCGGCGTTGACGTTGTTAGCGCGCGAGTACGGTTTCGCGATCGATGAGATTCGCGCGATCCATCCCTTCCCCGATTCGAATCGCTTCGTCGCCACGAGCGAAGACGTTCGTGCGCTCGTCGACGCGCTCAACGATCGCGTTTTCGGTGGACAGGATTTGCGGCTGATCCTGCGGCGCGAGTAAGCGCGTCTTTCTGATGCGGCGTCGGCGGCGGGCGCTACACTGCGCGCCGCAATGCTGCTCGCGCTTTTCCTGATCGATCTGGCCGCCGGCTTGTATCTCTTCCTTCCGCTCGTCGGCCGCCGCAACGCGGGCGTGAAGTTTTACCGGCTGATCCTGATCACGTCCGGCGCGCTGGCGATTTGTGCACGAGTGGCATCGCAGCTTGCGCACTCGCAACACTTCAGTGCGTTTGAAGCGATGGCGGTCGGTTTAACGATCATCGTCTACGTCACGCTTCGCTATCCCAAGCGCCTGATCTTCCGCATCCCCGCTGCGCTCCTCGGCATCGTCTACATCGTTGCGCCGGTGATCGCGTGGCGTGAAGCGACGCATGCGTCGGTCCTCTGGTCGATCGCCGGCGCGCTCTCCAGCGTCGCCATCCTCGGCAGCGTCACGCTGGCGATGCTGCTCGGACACTGGTACCTCGTCGTGCGCGGCATGGCCATCGATCCACTGAAGCGGCTGACCTTCGCCACGCTCGGCGCGACGATTGTGAAAATCGTTGTCGTCGTGATTGCGATCGTCGCCGGCGGCGCCTGGTACGAAGTCGCGATTCGTCAGGGCATCTTTTTCTGGATGCGCGCTGGATGGGGGCTGGCCGGACCGCTGCTGCTCTATCCGATGGTGTGGGGGACAGTGAAGATCCGCTCGACGATGGCAGCGACGGGGATTCTCTATGTTGATGTCGTGGCCGTCGTGATCGGCGAAGTGCTCGGCGCATGGCTCAGCGCGATCGTGCACTTGCCGGTTTAAAAGCGTTGAACCACAGAGACACAGAGATCACAGAGGAATCTCTCTGTGTCCTCTGTGCCTCAGTGGTGAGAGCCTTCTTCGGCCCCCGGAGGCGCAGCTCCGTACACATGCCGATCGTGGATCACCAGATCGAACGGCTTCAATGCAGGATTGGCGGGATACCCGCGATGCACCGCCTGGCATTCGTAGCAGACGATCACGTCCTTCACGATGCGCCAGACGATGTAGTCGAGGATTGTTACGCCGAGGAGTGAGAGGCCGTACGTCCACGGCACGAATATAGATCCGAGGACGACGAGCGCGATGCCGGTCTTGCGGTTGAAATCCTTTTGAAAGTAGAGCTGCTCGTGTGCGCATGCGGCGCAGCGATCGATGATCGCATCCGCGTCCGGCGCTACAACCTCATTCGCCGCCCCGCAGAAATCACAAGGGCGCGACGCCTCGCCGGCATCGCGCCCGAGGCGCTGTTCACATTGAGGACATAGGAAGTGGACGGAAGGCATGACTGTCATCCTGAGCCGGCGAAGCGCGGTCGAAGGACCCCCCGGCTGTAACCCGGCTGGGCGGTGGTTTCAGCTGGGGGTCCTTCGACCGTCCTTCGGCGGCTCAGGATGACAGCGACTCCTTTTTCGCGCGTTCCAGATACCGGTTCTCGCTCGGGTCGACGATGATCTCTTCGCCTTCATTGACGAACGGCGGCACGAGTACAGTCAGCCCGTTCTCGAGCTTGGCCGGCTTGTACGATGCCGAGGCTGTTGCGCCTTTCACCTGCGGCTCCGTCTCCGCGATGCGCACGCGCAGCGTCTTCGGGAGCTCGATGCCGATCGGCTTCTCCTCGAAGAACTGCACCTGCAGCTTCACGCCGGGATTCAGCCAGGATGCCGAGTCGCCGAGATCCTCTTCGGAAATCTCCACCTGCTCGAAATTCTCTGTGTTCATGAAGTGGTGCGCGTGGCCGTCGGAGTAGAGGTACTCCATCTCGTGCTGATTGATGTAGGCCTGCGTGATTTCGTCCTGCGAGCGGAAGCGGTGCTCGAACTGGTTGCCGGTGCGCATGTTGCGCAGCTTGGCCTGCACCATGGCGCGGAGGTTTCCGGGGGTGTGGTGATTGAACTCCATCACCTTGCAAAGATCGCCGTTGAAGACGATAACGATTCCTCGCCGAATGTCGTTGGCCTGCATGAAGTTGTGAATCCTTTCGCTGGTAAACTCCGCGCCCTGATGAAGAAGACAACGAGCCGGACGATTACGATTTTCGTGTGTGTTGCGACGGTCCTCGGCATGAGCTGCCGTCCCCGTGCCGAACGACAAACTGACGCCGCTGCGAGTGATATTCCAGTGGGCGTCTACGCCGCGACCAGCGGTTCCGAGGCCGCGTTCGGCCAGGCCACCGTGCAGGGGGAGAAACTCGCCGCCGAGGAGATCAACAACAACGGCGGCGTCCTCGGCAAAAAGATTCGGCTCATCATCGAAGACGATCAGGGAAAAGCGGAGGAAGCGGCGTCGGTCGTGACGAAGCTCATCACGCACGACAACGTGATCGCCGTGCTCGGCGAGAACTCGTCGAATCAATCGCTGGCCGCGGCCCCGATCTGCCAGACGTCGAAGGTGCCGATGATCTCCGCGTCGTCGACGAATCCTGCTGTGACGAAGAAGGGCGACTACATCTTCCGGGTCTGCTTCACCGATCCGTACCAGGGCAAAGCGCTGGCGATGTTCGTGCGCACGAACCTGCACGCCACGACGGCGGCGATTCTTCGCGACAACAAGAATGACTATTCGGTCGGACTGGCCGAGGTGTTCCGCAAAGAGTTCACGACCCTCGGCGGAAAGATTCTGGCCGAACAGAGTTACAGCGGCGGCGACAGCGACTTCCGTCCACAGCTCACCGCGATCAAGGGCACGAAGCCGGACGTGCTGTTCATCCCCGGTTTCTACACCGAGGTCGGACAGATCGCGATCCAGGCCCGCGACCTCGGCATCACCATTCCGATGGTGGGCGGCGACGGCTGGGATTCGCCGACGGTGATCCAGATCGGCGGCACGTCGGTCGACGGCTGCTACTTCTCCGATCACTACTTCATGGGCGAGCCACGTCCGGCCGTGAAACGCTTCGTGGCCGAAATCAACAAGCGCTCGGGCAAGAATCCCGACGCCAACTCCGCCCTCGGCTACGACGCACTCTACGTCCTCGCGAATGCGATCAAGCGAGCGGGCTCACTCGACCGCAAAGCGATCCGCGATCAGATCGCCGCGACGAAGGACTACCAGGGCGTCTCCGGCGTCATCACGATGGGACCGGACCGCGATCCGATCAAGCCCGTGGCGATGATCAAGATCGACGGCGGAACGACGCATTTTGCAGGGTGGATACAGCCGTAGGTGCTTCGTTCGATCAGCGTGGAATGTACGCGGATGGGGCGCGAATGACGACGTGCCGGCGAGGTACATCGACGTCGAGTGCGCGCGCCTGACCGAGCGGCTTCGCGCTCTTCGACACGAAGCTGAGCAGGTACTCACCTCGGGTGTCGTCGCGAACCTGCGCAAACAGGTGTGGGAGGTCCGCCTTCCTCGGCATTCGGAAGAACGCGCCGCCGCTCTCGGCGGCCAACTGCAGGTAGTCGTGCTCGCGGGGCGTCAGTGCGGTGGGACGGGGATCGCCGTAGCGCGAGCTCGTGAACATCAGGACCACGTAGACCGGCACTCCGGCGTCGCGCGCGAGCTCGCGCACGCCTGACGGTGTGGCGCGGCTTCCATTGTCGAGACCATCAGTAAATACGAGGAGTGCACGCTTGCCATCCACGCCATGAAGCTGTTGCAGTGAAAAGGCGAGGGCGTCCCAGATCGCTGTCGCACCGCCGGCGTGCGCGGCGAAGATCTCAGCGCCGGCGTGCTCGAGATCGGCGGTGAGAGGCTGAACGAGGTGCTGTTGCTCATCAAATGTGATCAGCAATGTTCGATCGCCGGGAGCGAGCGATCCGCGTAGGAACGTCCTGGCATAGTCGGCCACGTCCATCATGGCCGCCAGCATGCTTCCGGAGGTGTCGAGGGCCAGGGCCACGGTGACCGGATCGCCCGCCGAGCTGCGAAGGGACACTTCGACGGGACGGCCATCCTCCTTCACGGAAAAGTCCTCCGGCTTCAATCCTTCGACGTTCTTGCCCGAGTGATCCTTGACGATTGCGTAGATGTTGACCGCGTCGACGCGCATCACTTCTGACGCGGCAGCGGAGTTGATCAGTTTCGCATCTTCGGCGGTTGCTCCTTCGTGTGTGACCACGACTGCCCGCAAGTAGCCTGATGCGCGGAGCGAGGGAAGGACGAGCGTGGCGCGGAAGGGCGGCTCGTGCAGCGTGGCAAGCCTGGTCTCGTTCCAGAAGATTTCAACGGATTCGAGAACGTCGCCCGCGGGTACGCGCGGAACGGCTTCGACGACGGTCCGTGATTCGATCACGTCTGTCTGCGGCGCGACCAGTTGCACGGAGAGCTGGTCGACTCGGTCGTTGATCGTGACTTTCTCTTCTCCGACCTGGCGATCGCGCGCGTCGTAGGCGATCGCCCGCAGCGTATGCATTCGCGGCGTGCTTCCGAGCTGCAGAGTGGCGCGGAATGGCCGAAGATCGGATTCGGTGACGCGAGCATCGTCGATGAGAAACTCGACGCGCACGGCGTTCCCCGGCGCCGTGGCCACGACCGCCAGCGGACCAGCCAGCACATCGCGGCGTCCGAAAATGAGGTGTACCGGGTCACCGCCGGCGGGAGCCGCCTTCCCCTGATCGGGAGAAGCACCCATCCTGTCGAGCGAGCGCCGCGAACTGTCGGCGGCCCACGATCCGGCTGGAGCGAGCCGGTACGCTTCTTTGTACGCTTCGAGCGCGCGTTTCGGATCGCCGCGTTGCGTGCTCCGAGTGTCGCCGAGAAGGAGCCAGGCGTTCGCGCCGATCTCGGGCGTGACGGGCTCCTTGGCAATGCTCGATATCCGGTTCACGGCAGCGCCGAACTGCCCCTCTTCATCGAGATCGAGAGTGGCAATGCCGAGTTGCGCGCGCTGCTGATCGAGCGCATCTCCCTCATGTCGGGCGACGTCCTCCGCGAGCTCGAACGCCGCACGGGCCGGTTTGCGCATTCCGGCGTTGGACAGTCCCAGGCCGCGGCGGAAGTACGAGGCCGCTCTTTTTCCGTCAAGCCGCTGCCGTGCCGACTCGGCGAAAAGTGCGGCCTGGCCGTGCAGCCCGGAGAGTGCTGTCGCCATGGGGCCGACTTCGCCAACCGTGAAGGTCTCCGCATGGCCAAAGATGAAGTGGACGAGGCCGACTCCGGAAAGATCAGAAACCACTCCGCCCGCCGGGTCGAGAACGATCAGATCAGGCGCGTGATCCTTGGCGATGTTGTTCACGTCCGTGTAGCGGCCCAGTACCTCGTCTCCAGCCACCGCTCGCGCAAGCACCATATCGTCGGTCGAGTGAGTAACCGATTCCTTCATGAGCGCGTCTTCGAGCCAGGCATCAGGCCGCCTGTCGGCTGCGGTGCCGGCCCGGACATGAAGCAGAATGAGTTGCCCGCTGGCTTCAGCCTGTTTGACGGCTTCCGAAAGTGAAAGCCACGACCGCGCTTCGGCAAGCGCCGCAGATGTGAGGAGGATGAGGAAGAGAGTGAGTGTCTTCAAGAAGTCCTCCGTGCGATGGCCGCTCCTTCAACGATACGCGATCGCGCGTTCGGTTCATGTGTCCACGATGTGCCGAGCCGTGAACAACGAGTGTCTGTGACACGTCACATCTCGATCTGCGCGCCCAACTCGATGATCTGGTTGGTCGGCAGCGAGAAGTACTGGGCGGCGCTTGAGGAGTTGCGCATCATCGAGACGAAGAGTTTCTCGCGCCAGAGGGCCATGCCGGGACGCTTGGTCGGAATCAGCGTTTCGCGGCCGAGGAAGTAGCTGGTGGTCATCGGATTGAAGGAGCCGATGCGCTGCGAGAGCCGCTCCAGATGTGCGGGGAGGTCGGGATCCTCCATGAAACCCATGCGAAGGACCAGTCGCGAAACACCCTGGCCGAGGTCGTGGTACTCGAACCGTTCCTCATCGCCGAGGTGCGGCGACTCTTCCATGCTGACGCTCAGCAGGATTACGCGTTGATGGACTACTTTGTTGTGCTTGAGATTGTGCAGAAGTGTGGTCGGGACGCCTGTGGATTCACGCGAGAGAAAAATCGCCGTCCCCGGTACGCGATGAATTCGTCCACCGGCGAGATCGCGGAGCAAGTCGTCGGTGGAGAGCGTCGTCTCTTTCAAACGTTCGGTGAGGATCTGCCGTCCGCGCGCCCACGTCGTCATGGCGGTGAAGACGAGCGCGCCGATGGCAAGCGGGAACCAGCCGCCTTCTTCGACTTTGACGATGTTCGCGCCGAAGAATGCGAGGTCGATGATCAGCACGGGAATGGTGAGGCTGAGGATGGCGATGAGTGACCAGTGCCATCGTTCGCGTTCAACGATTGCCAGTAGCGCGGTGGTGATGCCCATCGTCGCAGTGACCGCCACGCCGTACGCGGCCGCGAGCGCGCTCGATTCTTTGAAGGCCAGTACGAGACCGATCGCGGCCACCATCAGCAGCCAATTCACGGACGGGATGTAGATCTGTCCGATCTCGCGCGCCGAGGTGTGGCGGATCTGGATGCGAGGAACGTAGCCGAGCTGCACGGCTTGCCGCGTCAGCGAGAACGCGCCGGAGATCACGGCTTGTGACGCGATGACGGCGGCAACTGTCGCCAGAATCACCAGCGGATATTTGGCCCAATCGGGAGCCATGTGGAAGAAGGGGTTCTGCACCGCCGACTGATCGTGCAGCAGCAGCGCGCCTTGTCCGAAGTAGTTGAGCAGGAGAGCAGGAAACACGGCCACGAACCACGCCAAACGGATGGGCCGCGCGCCGAAATGGCCCATGTCGGCGTAGAGCGCTTCGCCTCCCGTGACCGCGAGAAAGACGGCGCCGAGGACGAGGAAGCCTTGCATGCGATTCACGATGAAAAAGTGCACCGCGTGCGTCGGCAGAATCGCCAGCAGCACGCGCGGCGCGGTGACGATCCAGCGGATGCCGAGGATGGAGATGACGGCGAACCAGACCAGCATCACCGGTCCGAAAAAAGCCCCGACCTTCGCCGTACCGGCGCGCTGGACGCCGAACAGAATGATCAGGACGACCACGGTAATGATCTCGACGTACGGTCCGAAAACGGGCGTGGCTACTTTCAGTCCCTCGATCGCGCTGAGCACGGAGATGGCCGGCGTGATCATGCCGTCGCCGTAGAGCAGCGCCGATCCGAACAGGCCGAGGGCGATGAGTACTGCCCGCCGCGTCGACTGCGACTCACGCGTTCGCGCGAGCGACATCAGCGCGAGGATGCCGCCTTCGCCGCGGTTGTCGGCGCGCATGACGAAGATGAGGTACTTCAGCGAGATGACGATGATCAGCGACCAGCAGATCAGCGAGAGAATGCCGATGATGTTGTCGGGAGTCGCCGCCACGCCATGCTGCGCGTGAAAGCACTCGCGCAGCGCGTACAGCGGGCTGGTGCCGATGTCGCCATACACAACGCCGAGCGCGCTCAGCGAGAGGACGGCCAGGTACCGTCCACTGATCTTCTTCTCCGGGGCATCCATCGGGCGCGCGGGAAGGTAACACAGGAGGGGAGGTCACGGCCGACGACGCGAGCACTAACGTGCTGGTGAAAGCAGGAGAGCTGACTTCTGTAGGACTTGAAGGAGAACGTCAGAAGGAGCCGTGGCGATGAATTGCGCGTCACGCGCTTGCCAATCGAGGCTCTTCAACTGATCCGCGAGGATTACGCCCGTGACTTCAAGTCCTTTGGGAATGAGCACCTCGAACGGATACCCCTTGATTTGATGGGTGATCGGAGCAAAGACAGCAAGTGCGGATCGGCCGTTGTAGATCGCAGGCGAAAGGACGAGCGCTGGCCTGCGGCCTGCCTGCTCATGACCAGCGCGAGGATCGAAGTTGATCGCGACGAACTCGCCTCGATCCGGAACCCAGCCGTGGCTACCAGACTTCGTTGCCAACCGATGTTCCTGTCTCGATCTCGGCATGCCGGTTTTCCGGCGTGATCTTCGCGACGAGTTCCTCGAGCGAAACCTGAGGCTCTTCGATAGCGACGATGACCAGCTTGCCACTTCGAACGGAAATCTCTACAGCCGAATCCTCGCGAAGGTTTGATTCCTCGGCGAAGGGTTTCGGAATGCGAAGAGCCAAGCTGTTGCCCCATTTCTGGATGCGCGCTTTCATGTCTCTACAAAGAGTACACGAAAGGACTCAGTGGCGGAAATGCCGTTCGTCGGTGAAGACCATCGCGATGTTGCGCTCGTTTGCCGCGGCGATCACCTCGGCGTCGCGGACCGAGCCACCCGGTTGGATGATGGCGGTGATGCCGGCGTCGGC